>QKJM01000771.1 GCA_003249315.1 Archangium sp. | reverse complement strand
CAGGTGTTGCTGTTCTTCCATGGAGAGAGTGCGTCGGAGTGAGGTGGCCCGTCCGCGCGGGGCCGCGCCCGAGTCAGATCGTTGACAGCGTGAGGACCCGACCGTACGTTGCCGCGCGTCGCTGGTGCCCGGGCAGCCGCTCGGGCTTGAAAGGGAATCCGGTGTGACTCCGGAGCTGCCCCGCAGCGGTAAGCGAGAACGAGACCGCCCACCACACACTGGCCGAGAGGCTGGGAAGTAGGCGGCAGTAGGACCGGCGATGACCCGGGTGCTCGCGAGCCCGAAGACCTGCCAGCACCTGCCTCTGGGGAGAAATCCAGCGGCAGCCCGACCTGGTTGCCTCGTGGGGAGGTGGAAGGTCCGAGCGCCGCGGGCTCCTCGCGGCCGTCCCGGTCCCGCTCCATCTCCTTGTCGTTGACTTCCAGCCGCCCGAGGGGGTGAAGGTCGGCCCGGCGAGTCATCGCACGTCGCATGCGCGACGCGGGCAGGCCTCTTCCTCCTCTTCGGATTCACACGGTCGCGAACGGAGGAGGAGGAGCATGCTGAACGGAATCCAGGAGACGGTCCCCGCGGCCACGGCCCCCACCACCATGAGGGTGCGCAAGCGCAATGGGAGCCTCGAGGGCGTGGACCTGAACAAGATCGTCCGGGCGATCGGCCTCTGTTGCGACGGGCTGCGCCAGGTCGACGCCATCCGCGTGGCGACGAAGACGATCGCCGGCCTCTACGACGGGGCCTCGACGAAGGAACTCGACCAGCTCTCCATCCAGACCGCGGCCTCGTTGACGCTGGAGGAGCCCGAGTACGCCAGGCTCGCGGCGAGGCTGCTCGCGACGTACATCGACAAGGAGGTCTCCGGGCAGGAGATCCACTCCTTCTCTCAGGCGATTGCCGCCGGCCACCGGCTCGGCCTGGTGAACGAGCGCGTCGCGCGGGTCGTCTCGACGAACGCTCGCAAGCTGAACGATGCGATCGACGCCTCGCGCAACCACCTCTTCGAGTACTTCGGGCTGCGCACCGTCTACGACCGCTATCTGCTCAAGCACCCCACGACGCGCGAGGTGCTCGAGACACCCCAGTACTTCTTCATGCGCATCGCGGTGGCGCTCGGGGAGACGGTGCCAGAGGCGCTCGAGCTCTACCGGCTCCTCTCGATGCTGGAGTACCTGCCGAGCTCCCCCTCCCTCTTCAACTCCGGCACGCGGTTCGAGCAGCTTTCATCCTGCTTCCTGCTGGACTCGCCCGAGGACACGCTGGAGAGCATCTATCAGCGCTACACCGATGTCGCGATGCTCTCGAAGTTCTCGGGAGGCATCGGGTTGGCGTACCACCGGATCCGCTCGCGGGGCTCGCTCATCGGGAGCACGAACGGGCACAGCAATGGAATCGTCCCCTGGCTGAAGACGCTGGATGCGTCGGTGGCGGCGGTGAACCAGGGAGGCAAGCGCAAGGGCGCGTGCTGCGTGTACCTGGAGACCTGGCACGCGGACCTGGAGGAGTTCCTCGAGCTGCGTGACAACACGGGAGACGAGGCGAGGCGCACGCACAACCTGAACCTCGCGAACTGGATTCCCGATCTCTTCATGAAGCGCGTCGAGACGGATGGGAGCTGGTCGCTCTTCGACCCGAGGACGGTGCCGCACCTCACGGAGCTGTACGGCGAGGCGTTCGAGCGCGCCTACGAGCAGGCGGAGCGGGAGGGCCTGGCCCGGAAGACGCTGAAGGCGCGCGAGCTCTACGGACGCATGATGCGGACGCTGGCGCAGACCGGGAACGGGTGGATGACCTTCAAGGACAAGTCCAACCGGGCCTGCAACCAGACGGCGCTGCCGGGGCGGATGGTCCACCTGTCGAATCTCTGCACGGAGATTCTCGAGGTGACCTCTCGGGACGAGGCGGCGGTCTGCAACCTGGGCTCCATCAACCTCGGACGGCACACCTCCGTGGACGAGGAGGGCCGGGTGACGTTCGACTGGGAGAAGCTCTCGAGGACGGTGCGCACGGCGGTGCGGCAGTTGGATCGGGTGATCGACCTGAACTACTACCCGATTTCGTCGACGAAGGAATCGAACCAGCGCTGGCGCCCGGTGGGCCTGGGGATGATGGGCCTGCAGGACGTCTTCTTCCAGATGCGCCTGCCCTTCGACAGCCCCGAGGCGCGCAAGCTCTCGCGGAGGATCTCCGAGGACATCTACTTCCACGCCCTCTCCGCTTCGGTCGAGCTCGCGGCCGAGCACGGTACGCACCCGGCCTTCCCGGAGACGCGCGCCGCGCGCGGCGAGCTCCAGTTCGACGCGTGGAACGTCGTGCCCGAGGACCCTGAGCGCTGGAACGCCCTGCGCGCGCGGCTCCAACAGGTGGGCCTGCGCAACTCGCTGCTCATCGCCATCGCGCCGACGGCGACCATCGCATCCATCGCCGGCTGCTACGAGTGCATCGAGCCGCAGGTGTCGAACCTCTTCAAGCGCGAGACGCTCTCGGGTGACTTCCTCCAGGTCAATCGCTACCTCGTGGAGGACTTGAAGGCGCTCGGGCTCTGGAGCGAGGAGATGCGAGCGCGCATCAAGCTCGCGGAGGGGTCCATCCAGTCGATTGGAGAGCTCCCCGCCGAGGTGCGCGCCATCTATCGCACCGCGTGGGAGATGCCGATGCGTTCGCTCATCGACATGGCGGCCGACCGGGGCGCCTTCATCGACCAGAGCCAGTCGCTCAACCTCTTCATGGAGTCGCCGAACATCGGCCAGCTCAGCTCCATGTACATGTATGCCTGGAAGAAGGGGCTGAAGACGACCTACTACCTGCGCTCGCGTCCGGCGACACGCATCGCGAAGGCCACCGTGACCCACACGCAGAAGCCCACCGATACGCAGGCCATCGCCTGCTCCCTCGAGAACCCCGAAGCTTGCGAGGCCTGCCAGTGAACCCTCTCTCTCTCTCAACCCCGAAGACGGGCGCGCGCCTGTTGGACCCGGGCCTCAACCTCACGCTGCGCCCGATGCAGTACCCGGTCTTCTTCGAGATGTACCGGAACGCCATCAAGAACACCTGGACCGTGGAGGAGGTGGACTTCTCGACGGACGTGGGAGATCTGCGCTCGAAGATGACGGCCGCGGATCGCCACCTCATCCAACGCCTGGTCGCCTTCTTCGCGACGGGTGACTCCATCGTGGCGAACAACCTCGTGCTGAACCTCTACAAGCACGTGAACGCGCCCGAGGCCCGCATGTACCTCTCGCGGCAGCTCTACGAGGAGGCGCTGCACGTGCAGTTCTACCTCACGCTGCTCGACACGTACGTGCCGGACCCGGCCGAGCGGGCCAAGGCCTTCGCGGCGATCGACAACATCCCGAGCATCCGCGAGAAGGCGGCGTTCTGCTTCAAGTGGATGGACTCCGTCCACTCGCTGGAGCGGCTGGAGACGCGGGAGCAGCGGCGCCGGTTCCTCCTGAACCTCATCTGCTTCGCGGCCTGTATCGAGGGCCTCTTCTTCTTCGCGGCCTTCGCCTACGTGTACTTCCTGC
>QKJM01000684.1 GCA_003249315.1 Archangium sp. | reverse complement strand
AGGAGGGGCGAGATGGCCAGGCGCCCGGTGAGGGCCTTGTCACCGTTGTTGTCCTCCAGGTGGCTGCCGCGCGCACCCCGAAGGCCAGGGCCGTCGAAGATCTTCGCGTCCAGGCCGTTGACGGCATACACCTCGTAGGACAGGCGCCAGTCCCCGAGATCGAAACCACCGAGGAAACCCGCGCCGGACTCGAACCAGGTGGTGGGCACCACCGTGGTGTAGGCGATGGGCCGCTCGGCCAGCTCCTGCGCCGGTGCGTCGTGCCGCAGGTTGTAGGCCCCCACCGGCACGAGGATGACGCCGGCCCGGAAGGTGAGCCAATCCGTCAGCATCAGATCCACCACGGAGAACTCGAGCAGCACCTCGCCCGCTCCCAGCAGACCGTTGCGCTTGAGCGGGCTGCCCGCGAACTCGAACTCGATCTCCGTGGCGGTGGAGATGCGCTCGGAGATGTGGCTGTAGACGAAGAGCACGTACCGGTGGTTGCGGAACGTGGAGGCGCCTTCCCTGGGGAGGATGAAGTCGTGCTCGGCGTAGCCGCCCAGCGTCGTCCGATCGAGGATCGCCGCCGCCCGCTGGGACAGCGTGGTGGTGGGCTGCAACCGCTGGGTGAACGTCTCCTGCTCCTCGGCCGGCGCCACCGGGGTGGCCCCCGCGGGATGGCCGGTGCCCGCGGGATCCTCCAGGCCTTCCAGATCCAGGATGGGTCCCTCCTGGGAGGACTCCTCGGACGCACGAGGCACGTCCTCGGACTCTTGCGCCAGACCGGCGAAGGGCACGAGCAGCAGGGACGACAGGATCAGGTGGTAGCTGCGAGGCACGGTGGCTCCCAGGAGAGACGTCACGCCTTCACGTCGATGCCGAAGGCGGTCTCGAGCTTGCCGAGCAGCCCCACCGCGTCGAACTCGGCGATCCAGCTCGTGTCACCCGCAGCCGCCTTGACGAGCGCGTCATCGAAGGCCGAGCGCAGCTCCGCGGCCAGGTTGGCCTTGGCGGAACCGGGGATGATGTTCATGTAGGGCTCCAGCGTCTGGAAGAAGCCCTCGCCCTCGACGAGCTTGATGTAGGCCGTGTCCGCGTCACCCTTCTTCGCGTCGATGTCGAACAGCTCGTGGCCCAGGGAGTACGCGAAGACGCTCTGGAGCTTCACGTCGAACTGGCGGACGAGGCGCGCGTAGAGCTCATCGTCCTCGAGGGCCATGGTGTCCACCCCCTTGAGCGCGAGCGCGGTCTCCATGGAGCAGGCGCCCTCCTTGAGAGCGGCGAAGAGCTCGGCGCTCAGCGTGGTGCCGTTGTTGCCGTCCCTCTTGGTGGCGAGCCGCGACAGCCCCTTCTGCCCGGCCTCCGCGTTGCTCGGGCCGGAGCCGAAGTAGCCGTAGGCCTCGTCATAGTGCTCCTTGGACGGCTCGTGGAGCTCCTGCAGCACCGAGAGGTACAGGAAGCGGTACATGCCGGCCTTCTCGAACTTCTGCTTGGCCAAGGACACCTTCAGCAGCGTGTCGGCGTTGCGCAGGTCCTCGATGGCGTCCAGGATGGCCGTGTCGAGCGCCGGGCCCACGGCGGCGGAGTCATCCACGAAGTGGACGTCCGTGCGCCCCTTCACCTTCGCCTGCAGGTTGGCGGTGGTGTCGGTGTAGATGGCCAACACGGCGTCCGCCCGGGTTCCTACCGAGGACAGCTCCTCCGCCGTCACGGTGAAGAGGGCGATCGCCTCGTCGATCTTCTGCAGCCGGAGATCCTGCGGCGCATGATGGGTCACATCGAAGGCGATGTACTCGGCGGTGGACTCGTCGCAACGCGCGGACACCTCGTCTCCCGGCGTCGGGTCCTCGTTCGTCTCCGGCCCACAACCCACCAGCAGGGCCACCGACAGGAACATCCCCATGCCAACGTGCTTCATGCGATTCATCGTGTGCTTCTCCATTTCAAATCCTTGGTAGGCGACCCGGAACAGCGGGGACGCGAAGCGCTACAGGCCCGTCTCCCGGTCCACGCACCGGCCGCGCAGGCACGTCTTGTCCGTGGTGCATTGGGCATCCGTCTCACAGCACACACCCATGCAGGAGCAGCAGAGGGTGCCCTCGGGCGCGGTGCCAGCCAGGCACTCGGGCGTCGCCACGCAGAGCGGTGGATCCACGCATACCACCGCCTTCGGCGCGTCCGACTCGCCGATGTAGGAGACGGTGCCGTAGTACGAATCCACCACCTTGCGGCCTGGCTCGCCCATGTTGGTGTCGAAGTATTCGTAGACACCCGGCTCGGAGAAGGCGTGGCGCCAGAAGGAGTAGGTCTCCTCGCCCTCCGTCTGGATGTTGTACGGGCGCACCAGGTTGGGGCTGAAGAGCGGCGCGGGCGAGGACAGGGCGGTGACGTTGGTGGCCACCTCCGGCTGGTAGTTGCGGAACTCGACGATCTGCCCCGGCTTCATGGACAGCCCGCCCGCCCGCTCGAACTCGTCGGCCTCCGGCGCCACTTGCACCTGGTACTGCTGGCCGATGCATGCGGGAGCAATGGCCCGGTAGCGCCCGGAGATGATGCGGTTGATCGACACGGAGACACGGGGAGTGCCGGACGCCGAGTCCTGGATGGGTTGGAAGTCCTCGGGCACCTGTCCCTTGCAGGCGGCGAGGCAGAGCGCGACGAGGAGGCTGGTGAAACAGGCGCGCATCAGAGCACCTTCTCCGAGGAGTCCGGCGGCTCGGTCCGGTAGTGGAAGAGGACGATCTCGTGGGCGTGCGAGCGCACGCGTCGATCGCAGGTGAAGCGGGACACGGGCTCGAGGTGAGGCGCGAGCGACTCGACCCCGGGCGAGGTGGAGGTGACGTAGACGCGGGCCCCCGCGGCGGCCACGCGCGCCACCTCCCGACGAAGCTGCTCGGCCGTGGCGGGACGGCCGGCGCGGTAGTGGGGCGCGTAGTGCTCGAAGAGTCGCGCCTCCTCGCCGGTGAAGAGCAGCGTGTTGGACGGGGGCAGCGTGGAGGCCACGTGCTTCACCAGGAGCGCCGCCGGAGAGGGCTCGGAGCCCTGTGCCAGCGCCACCGGCAGCATCACCCCGGCGGCCACCACCGCCAGCATTCCCGCCACCGGGAAGAGCACCGACTCCCTCAGCGCACGGGCGAGCACCGACACACCCACCGCTACCAGCAGCGCCAGCATCAGCACCACCGGCAGCGCGTGACGTGCCTTGAGCAGGTTCTGGCCCAGGAACATCCACGCGCCATAGGGCACGCCCAGGGCCAGCGCCAGCAGCGCCACCCGCTTCTCTCCGGTGAAGAGGGAACCGGAGAGCACCGCGCCAGCGAGCGCCACCAGGGAGCCTCCCAGGCCCACCGACAGGAGAAGGCGCGAGGCCAGGAGGAGCCCCGAATCCCCGGCCGAAGTGCCGAACCAGGGCAGCCCGAGACCCGCGGCGAGGACGTTGAAACCGAAGTGCTCCAGCCGCCAGCCGAGGTCCGGGCGCACCGCGATGGTGCCTCCCCACTCGCCCGCATGGCCGAGCAGGAAGCCGGAGCCGATGCGCACCA
>QKJM01000335.1 GCA_003249315.1 Archangium sp. | reverse complement strand
ACCTACGTGTTCGTGAAGGACGAGGTGCTGGACGGCGAGGACTACACCGAGCGGGCCCAGACGCTGCCGGGCACCGCGGCGGTGGTGAACGCGGTGTCCAAGGAGCAGTACGGCATCGGCTACGGCGGGGCCGCCTACGCCAAGGGCATCAAGGAGCTGAAGGTCAAGCCCACCGCCGACGCAGAGGGCGTCGCCCCCACCCAGGAGAACATCCAGGGCGGCAAGTACCCGCTGGCGCGCAACCTGTACTTCTACCTGCCCGCCGCCGCCGCCGGCACCACCGCCACCTTCATCGACTTCGCCCTCTCGCCCGAGGGGCAGAAGGTCGTCACCGAGACGGGCTACTTCCCGGTGAAGTAGCCCGCCGGAGAGACTGGCACCAGCGGCCCGGGATTGCGTAGGCTTCCCGAATGATCCACGGCTCGGGCCGCTGTCACTACCACCCGGAGCGCACCGGGCTCGGCGTATGCGTGGAGTGCCGTCGCGTCATCTGCCGCGAATGCACCACGCAGTTCGAGGGCATCAACCGGTGCGCCCGCTGCCTGGAGCAGCGCCTGCAGGCCCTGAAGGGGCCGGCCGAGCGCCGGGAGTGGAGCGCGGGCAACGTGCTGCTGGCCCTGGTGGGCGCGGTGGTGCTGTACGGCGGCGTCCTCCTGCTGGCGCAGATGGCGTCGGGGCTCTGAGATGGCCGTCTCCGCGCTCGAACTCCGCCCCCGAAACGCCGTGGCCATCCTGGACGCGGGCCTGAGGGTGTGCGTGCGCAGCTCCGGGGTGTGGGCGCTCACCCTGCCCGGAGGGGCGCTCGTCACCGCCGCCCTGCTGCACCTCGCGGAGTCCCTCCTCCACCACAGGGCGCTGGCACTGCCAGCCCTGTGGCTCACCCTGGCCTGGCTGGCTCGAGGTCTCTTCCAGGGCGCCGCCTGTCACCACCTCCAGGAACTGCTGCTCGGCCAGGGACAGGGAGAACCCTCCACCTGGGCCTCGCTTCGCGCCGCGCTGGCCCGCGCGCCCAGCCTCCTGGCCTCGGTGGCGTACCTCTTCACCTTCAACCTGCTGTCCATCACCTTCTCGCTGGGCCTCGCCTTCTTCTTCCTGTCCGCGCACGTGGTGGGCTACGCCGCCATCATGCAGGGACGCGGCAGTCCCCTGGGCCTGTACGGGCTGTGCTCGCGGATGCTCGGCCCGGCGCGGATCGGCGCCACCGGGGTGCGTCTGCTCATGCAGGTGCAGCTCCTCGTCTTCATCAACCTCCATATCGCCGCCAACGCCGTGCTCATCATCGGCCGCCAGTTGCTGGGCATCGATCTCACCTTCGCCGAGCGCTTCGCCTCGCTGGACAGCACGCCCTGGGTCGTCTTCCTCGCCGCCGTCACCTTCACCCTCTTCGAGCCCCTGCGCGCCGCCACCTCCACGCTGCTGCTGGTGGACGGGAGGGTGCGCCAGGAGGGGTTGGATCTGCTGGCGGCGGTGCAGCAGCTCCCCACCCGGACCCCGTCCTCGCGCCCCGGAGCCAGGAGCGCGGCGCTCGTGCTGCTGGCGCTCGCGGGCGCCCTGCTACCGATGGCGCCGGCCCGCGCGCAGCAGGAGGGCTCGCCCGCCACCTCCTCGTCGAGGATCCGCCTGGAGGAACTGGCCGAGACATGTGGCGTGGAAGCCGAGGCGCCCCAGAGGTGGCAGCGGACGCTCGAGTCGCTGAGCCAGACCGAGGCCCTCAAGTTCCAGCGCCTGCTGCGCAGCGTGGAGGAAGGTGTCTACGAGGACGAGGACTGCGCCGCCCTGGAGAGGCTGGAGCAGGGCGTCACCCTGGCCGACCAGACCGCGGAGCTGGAGCGGGCCCAGGAGGATGCGCGAGCGACCCAGGCGCGCGCCCGGGACATCCTCGCGCGCCCCGAGTTCACCGTGCTGCCGGAGAAGGAGGCCCCCGAGGAGCAACCCTCTGTGGAGCTCCCGAGCTGGTGGCAGCGGTTCCTGGAGACGATCGCGAAGTGGCTGGAGGAGCTGTTCAAGCGCGAGGAGCCGGTGGAGCCCTCGCTGGACATGCCGACCTTCAGCGGCCAGGGCCTGGCCAACGTGCTGGTGGTGCTCATCGTGGGCGCGGTGCTGGTGGTGCTCGCGGTGGTGCTGGTGCGCGCGCTGCGCCGGGATGGGAAGGACGGAGAGGGCGCGGCGCTGGACGTGAGCACGCAGGACACGGCGGCGCTGGCGGCGGATCCGACGAATGCCCTCTCGCGGCCACCCGAGGGCTGGGCCGGGCTGGCCGATGAGCTGGCCGCCCGAGGCGAGTTCCGCGAGGCAGTCCGCAGCCTGTACCTGGCCCTGCTCTCCCGGCTGCACCACGAGGGCGTCATCCACTACGACACCACGCTGAGCAACTGGGACTACCTCCGCCAGTTCAGGAGCCGTCGCGAGTGGCTGCCCTCCTTCCGCGAGCTGACGCGGCGCTTCGACTTCGCCTGGTACGGCAACCTGCCGGTGGGCGCCGAGGGCTACCAGGACTTCCGAGCGCTGTGCGCGCCGATGCTGGCCACCACCACGTCGAGGGAGGTCGCCGGTGCGTGATCGATTCCCCCTGCTGGTGGTGGCCGGACTGCTCGTCACCGCGGTGGCGGGCGCGTGGCTGGTGCGCGGCGCGGCCCGGGGAGGCTTCGCGGACACGCTCTCCACCTGGAGGGCCCAGCCAGACGGAGCACGCGCCCTCTACCTGCTGGCCGAGGAGAGCGGCCTCCCCGTCGTCCGTCGAACCGCGGACCTGAACATCCTCCGGGAAGAAGACACGCTGGTGCTGCTCGCGGTGGAGATGATGGGGGCCCGCGAGGATGACCCGGACCAGACGGCGCTCGCCGCCCAGCGGGATGACGGGCTGGAGGACGAAGAGGTGCCCCGCACCGGCCTCAACCGGATACACGTGCCCCCGCTGAGCAAGGCGGAGGTGGAGAGGCTGCTGGAGCACGTGCGCGGCGGACACTCGCTGGTGTACGTGCCGTGGGGCTCGAAGGAGAACCCGCTGCTGGACGCGCTGGAGGTGAAGCTCTTCAAGGCGGACACCTCGCTGCCCATGCGCACGCTGGTGCCGCCCCTCTCCAGCCCGTACACGCTGGGCGTGGAGCGGGTGGAGGCGAAGGTGCAGGCCTACCTGACGCTGCCTCCAGAGGGCGCCGTGCCGGTGCTGTGGGACGAGCCGCTGGGCATGGCCGTGGCGGCGGTGGTGCCATATGGGCTGGGGAAGGTGCTGGTGGTGGGCGCACCGGAGCTGGCGATGAACCAGGCGCTGGCGCGCGCGGACAACGCCCAATTCTGGCTCAGCAGCCTGCGCGCC
Organism: Archangium sp.; assembly: GCA_003249315.1. Taxonomy (GTDB): domain Bacteria; phylum Myxococcota; class Myxococcia; order Myxococcales; family Myxococcaceae; genus QKJM01. Next base: position 9,841 of record QKJM01000335.1, on the reverse strand, counting down.
CTGGGCCCCGGCCCCTACGAGTTCGACGAGCACCACCACGGCTTCACCAACGAGCGCTCGGTGGTGGACTTCGCCCGACGCTACGGGCTGCACTTCGCGGTGGGACAACTGCTGCTGGGGCTGTGCCTGTGGGCCATGGCCCTCAAGCGCTTCGGCCGGGCGCGCCCGCCTCCCGAGTCCGTGCGCGTGGGGGGAACAGACGCCCTCTTCGCCATGAGCCGGCTGTACCGCGAGGGCCGCCACCACGCCTTCGCCGCCGGTCTCCTCACCCGAGGACTCACCCAGGAGCTGGCCATGCACACGGGCCTGCCCGCACATGCGCCCATGAAGACCGTGGCCGAGGGCCTCGCCTCTCGAGGGAGGGAGGACCTGGCCAACGGCCTGCGCGCCATCGCCCGCAACGCCGAGGCCGTGTCCGACGAGAGAGAGCTTCAGGAGCTGGCCTCGCGGGCCGCCTCCCTGCGCCAGCGCATCCATCCTTCCGGGCCGCCCGCGCGCGCGCCCGCCGCTTCGTCAGCCGAGGAATCATGACTTCGCCCACCTTCATCCCCGCCCAGACTCCCGTCGGCAACGCCGTGGCCGCCGCCCATGCCATCCGCGAGGGCGTACTCGCCGAGGTGCGAAAGGCCGTCGTCGGCCAGGACGAGCCCCTGGAGTTGATGCTCGTCGGCCTCATCGCCGGCGGCCACGTGCTGCTGGAGGGCGTGCCCGGCGTGGCCAAGACGCTGATGGCCAAGGCGCTCTCGCGCAGCGTCAGCTCCGACTTCAAGCGCATCCAATTCACGCCGGACCTGATGCCCGCGGACATCCTCGGCACCAGCGTGTTCGACCTGAAGAGTCAGTCCTTCGTCCTGGTACGCGGCCCCATCTTCACGGACCTGCTGCTGGCGGACGAAATCAACCGCGCCCCCGCCAAGACGCAGTCCGCGCTGCTGGAGGCCATGCAGGAGCGCGGCGTGTCGCTGGAGGGCCGCCACATGGCCCTCTCTCCCCTCTTCACGGTGTTCGCCACGCAGAACCCGGTGGAGTCCGAAGGCACCTATCCGCTGCCCGAGGCGCAGTTGGATCGCTTCCTGCTCAAGATCGACGTGGGCTACCCGGCGCCCGAAGAGGAGGACGCCATCCTGGAGTCGGTACACCGGGGCTTCGACGCGGGGAACCTGGAGCGCGCGGGGGTGGGAGCGGCGGTGACGAAGGAGGGGTTGCTGGCGGCGCGCGCGGCGCTCAACGAGGTGACGGTGGAGACGCCGGTGCTGGCCTACATCCGCAAGCTGGTGGCGGGCACGCGCACCTCCAGCCGCATCCGCCTGGGGGCGGGTCCGCGCGCTGGAGTCCACCTGCTGCTGGCGGCCAAGGCGCTGGCGGCGCTGCGAGGCCGGGGCTTCGTCACGCCGGATGACGTGCGCTTCCTCGCGGAGCCGGTGCTCAAGCACCGCCTGCTGCTGTCTCCGGACGCGGAGCTGGACGGGGCCACGCCCGCGGACGTGCTGCGCGAGGTGGTCCAGTCCGTCGAGGTTCCCCGGTGATTCCCACCGGGCGCCTGTGGGTGCTGCTGAGCCTGCTGGCCGTGCCGATGATGGCCGCGGGCTTCTTCCCCGGCCTCGGCGGCGTGGTGCTGCTGCTGGACGTGCTCGTGCTGGGGCTGGCCGGGGTGGACCTCGCCCTGGCCCGTCAGGCGCGCCTGGAGGTGAGCCGGAAGCCGCCCGGCCGGCTCTCCGTGGGGGCGCCCAACCGCGTGGAGCTGCTGCTGGTACACCGGGGCGGCCGGCCGGTAGACGTGCGCGTGCGCGATGACGTGCCGGACGCCTTCAGCGCCACGCCCGAGGAGGCTCCCCTCCACCTGACTCCCAACAGCCAGACACGCTGGGTATACCGCGTGACGCCGGAGAAGCGGGGCCGGTTTGGCTTTGGAAATGTATACGTGCGAGTGCGAGGGCCACTGGGGCTCGTCTTCCACGAGCGCGCCTTCCCCGCGGCGGAGAGCGTGTCTGTCTATCCGGATCTGCGGGGCGCGAGCCGCCTGCTGCTGTCCGGCGCGGCGTTGGACCTGGTGAACCTGGGCCTGCGGCAGTTGCGTCGGGACGGGCGCGGGAGCGAGTTCGCCCGGTTGAGAGACTATGCCCAGGGCGACTCGGTGCGCGACGTGGACTGGAAGGCCACCGCGCGACGCAGCCGGCCGGTGACGAGGGTGATGGAGTCCGAGCGCTCCCAGTCGATTCTCATCTGCGTGGACGCGGGGCGCTCCATGGCGGCGCAGGTGGACGGGCTGACGAAGCTGGACCACGCGGTGAACGCTGCCCTCTTCCTGGCCTTCGTGGCGGTGCGCAACGGGGACCGGGTGGGGCTCGTTGTCTTCGCGGATGGAGTAAAGGCCTACCTGCCACCGGCGGCGGGCCGCGGGCAGTACCGGAAGATTCTCGACACGCTCTACTCCACGACACCGAGCCTCACCTACGTGGACTACCTGGCGCTCTTCAAGGAGCTGAACGTGCGCCTCACGCGGCGCAGCCTGCTGTGTGTGTTCACCGACTTCCTCGACGAGGAGCAGGCCTCCACCCTGGTGACGCCGCTGCACCAACTGGCTCGGCGGCACGTTCCCCTGTGCCTGTCGGTGAAGGACACCGCGCTCTCACGGCTGCTCGTCACTCCGCCAGCGGACCCCGAGCAGGCCTTCCAGCAGGCCGTGGCCAGCGAGCTGCTCACCGAGCGCGAGGCCCTCAAGGCCAAGGTGAGCTCCGGCGGTGTGCAGATGCTCGACGTGCAGCCGGATGAGCTGAGCCTCGCGGCGGTGAATCGCTACCTGGATATCAAGGCGCGCGGAGTGCTGTAGGCGCGGGAGGTGCGGGCCTGGCCCCGGCGAGAGGTCCACCCCAGGCCGCGTGGTGTTGAGGATTGAGCCGCCCCCTACTCCATCACCGTGCTGGATTTGACGGTGGCGCGGGAGTAGCCGCACAGGGCAGGATGGCGAAGCCCGAGCCACTCTCGCTCTCGGCCTCCATCGCCTCCAGCGGCGCCTGAACGGCGCGATGCCTTTAGAATGCCGTGAACCATGAGCCCTACCACTCTCGCAACCGGCCAACTCTTCAAGCTGGCGCTGGTGCTGTGCCTCGCAGTGACAGCCGCCTGCTCCTCCCATGCCGAGGCGGTGAGGGACGACTTCGAACATTCCATGGCGGAACTCTCGTGCGGCGTGCCTGCGGAGGGGGTTCCCCTTGAGCCCTCGCTACCGCTCGCTCGCGTGGAGATACTGCATGAGGGCGGTGTTCGGCTGCACCTTCCACAGGTGGGGGCAGAGCCCTCGTTCCAGCGCTTTACTCGGGAAGACGCCCGACGCGTCCTTCGGCAGTTCCATGAGAACCTGGCCGAGTTGAAACGGCGCAAGCGGTGGGTGGCTTCTGCGGACACCCTGTTCGCCTCGGCGCAGGAGCCAGACTCGGTGGAGGAGACTCTCCTGATGGAGTACACCGAGCGCTATGGTGAGCCCAGTCTTCCTTTGCCGGACTCCCTGCTCAAGAGCCCCCTGGTCATGGCGCTGCGGCTCTCCCCCAAGTACATGCCGGAGGGCATTCGAGAGGGTGCTGAGGAACTCTTCCGCGACCCCGCCTTCCTTGCCGGAGTCGCTGTCTCTCTGGTGGTCTATGTCACGGCATGGGCAGCACCCGAGCCGCTGTTCACAAAAACCTTTGCGGTAGGAGCAACGGTAGTGCTCGTATCCGCCTTTTCTCTTGCCGAACTGGCACATGCTGGCGGAGCTGCGCTGAAGCTGTACCAGGCTACGCGCAACATCCGAACGTTGGAGGAAGTGGAGGCGGCGGCAAGGGACTTCGGCCGGTACGCAGGAGGGGCAACGCTGCGAGTGATTGTCACAGTTGCAAGCTGGGGGGTTGCCAAGGCAGTGCCGAAGCCGGTCTCGGGTGGGCTGGGGAGTATGTGGGCTGGACTCAAGAATCAGCTCCGGTTGCCCCAGCGTTTCGCTCTGGCGGGGGGGGCGGAACTCATCGAAGCTGCTGCGTCGAGCACGGTGCGAGTGGGCGTGAAGCAAGGAGTGCTCCTCATGGCAGGCGTGGCTACGGGTGCTGCCGGTGCCTCGCTCCGCTCCGCATGCAGCGATGGCGTCCTCAATCTGCTCGGTTACACCTGGCATCACCTTGCGACAAACAAGAACAGCATATCCGCTCTACGCGGGGGCCCTTGGACGCCGCTCTTTGAGATCATATTCGCCAAGGCGGGAATGAGCCTGGAGGATGCCGCGAACAAGGTCTATCTGCTGAATCACGCGGGACCGCACCCCGAAGCGTACCACAGAGAAGTCTTTGAGCGCCTCAGCGAAGCCGTTCAAACATGCTCAGGTAAGGACGCCTGCCGGATCGCATTGACAAGAGAACTCAACAAGATCGCGGACGAAGTCTGCACTCCGGGCACCAGACTCCACCGTCTGGCAACCACTCCATGAGTCCCAACCGAGGAGATCCACTTGAAGTATTATAAAATGTCAAACGACATGAACATCCTGGATCGATGGACGTTGGGCGACCCACTCGATGGAAATAATCAGGAGATCTGGCACGGACAGGTGACCAGGGGGCTGCCCATCGCGGTGCAGAGGCCCGCCCGCATCGGGCTGTATGCTCCCGGACGTGCGCTGGACTTTTCGACCACCGCGCTCAATGTCCCCATCATCCACGGCAAAATCAAAGAACTCTTCGAGCAGCTTGGGTTGGACGACCAGATGCAGCTGATCCCCATCACCGTCGAGGGGCAGGCGGATCCCTACTACCTGCTGAACCTGCTCCGAGTCATTCGTTGTATTGACGATGCCCGCTGTGAAGAAGTAGCGTACCGCACCGTCGAGGACGGCTACGAGGACAGGATCGGTGAATACCGCAATGTAGTCGGCATGCGAATCGACCCGCGCAAGATTGGGGACGCCGAGATATTCCGCCCATGGGGGTGGCAGACGAGCATCATCGTTTCGGAGCGAGTCAAGCAGGCCCTGGAGGAGTCCGGCATCACGGGTGCGTGCTTTACGGAGGTCTGAGCCACATGGGTGACTGCCCCCGAGCGCTCGCCTCCTGGCGGTGCCCGGTGCGGAGGAATACCACTCCCAGCGCCCCGCCTCCGACTGGGAAGCCCGCCTGCGCGGGAGATGACGAGCCATGGTGCGAGAGCTGGACGTGGAGCAGTGGAAGGAGGAGCTGGCCGCGGGTGTAAGGCGATTTGCCCGAGCCCATGCGCGTCCGGGGGGACAAGAACTCTCCACCTGCCGGCCACACTGCTCGGGCGGCCCCTGTCCGCCTCCCTCTTCGGCCCCTCCGCGGCTGCCCTCCTCCCTCAAATGTGCCCCTCTCCGTCTTATGAATTGGGCACCGTGGTTGCCGGCAGCTGCGCTTGGCTCCCAATAATGAAGTTGTAATAGGGAAGGAGGGCGGCGATCGCATAGTGCTCCAGCTCCAGAGCCTCTCTTGGCGTGGGCAGAACGAGGTACTGAATACGGTAGTGTTCCTTCACAAAGTCGGCGGCCGCCGCGTAATCTTTCTGATGTCCGGATCGCACTAGATTTACGGACAGATTGCCCATATTGCGGTTTCCTTGGTAAAAATGAGCACGGGTCCGGGTTTCCAAGTCAGCGCTGTCTGAAATCGTGTGCGACTGGCCAACATAGATCGATGTGACGTTCTCCATCTCGTCCACGTGAACGAAGTGGTAGACCCCACACTGCTTTCGCGCCAGGGACAGGGCCTTGCGATCCTTCACGTCCTGCCAAGCGTAGGTGGGCTGCGTGAGCAACTGAGCCAGAAGGCCATCCAGTCGCCTGTGATTGGCCACGATCTTCGGTTCCAGTTGTTCTCTCAGGCTTGTGGTGAACATCTGCTCGCCTCTTCAGAACGATTTGGGCTTGCCCCGCGATCACGTGGCTCTCCCGCAGTCTGTGTGAATCCTGGGTGTATGCGGCGGGCCGAGAGAGAGAGGCCCGCCCGTTCGTAGCCCCTGATCTACACGAAGTGCGGGAGAGCCACAAATTAGGGGCAGGCTCATACCTCTGCGGAGCCCCATCATTTGGGTCAGTTCGACGCGACAACTACGTTGACAATCACCGAGGGCCGGCGTGTATCCCAATGGGCTGCGCGGCATCTCCTCCTGACGGGCACTCTGCTCGGGCCGCCCCTGTCCTCGTCCCTCCTCGTCCCTGGCCCCTCTGCATCTGCCCTCCTCCCTCAACCGTGCCCCTATCCGTCTTATGCGTCCAGGAGATGGGGGAAGGCGGCCTGGAGGTCCAGGACGCGGGGATAGATGGTGGAGAAGTAATACAGGTCATGAATGGCGTCCTGGTAGGCGGCGAGGGACTGGCGGGCGGCGAGCCGCTCCTTTTCGCCCGCGGAGGGGGCGAGGCAGGCGACGAGCGAGCGGAGCAGGGGCTCGAACTTCTTCTTCTTCAGGTAGTCCATGCCGCCCCTGCCGGCCTTGCGCCACAGCTCGAAGCAGAGGTTGGCGGTGTCGAGGGCCTGGTGGATGTCGGTAGTGGTCCACACGGGGGTGGCCTTGCGGGCCTGCTCGAGGGGAACGGTGTAGACATAGGCCTTGAAGCCGGAGAGCCTGCCGAGCCGGATGAGGCTGTAGATGCGAGTGTAGGGGCGGACCACGTCGGGCTTGTCCAGCGCATCTTCGTAGAGCCAGGGCTCGGCCTCTTCGCCGGTGACGAGGCCCGTGGCGAACAGCTCCGCCTGGGAGAAGAGCTGGCGCGCGAGCTGCTCCTGCCCTGAGAGCGAGGCCGCCAGGGCGCCCAGCTCGGTAATCTGGGTACAGTTGGTGGCACGCTCGAGAGTGACTCTGGGCAGCATCATGTCCAGGAGGTCGCGGGTCGTTGCAGCCGCCTCGGCGAACAGCTCACGTGCAGTTGCCTCATTTCCATCCCACCACTCCCAGAGCCCCAGCTTGAATCGGGTCTCGGCATGCGCCCCGGCTCTGACGTAGGGACTGACTGAACCCGCGTTCATCGGCTCCGGGTAGGATTCCTTCAGGCGCCCGATCATGAGAGCCTTGTCGCTCTCCCAGCGCCCCACTCCCCCTGACCACCGCTTTCCAGGCATGCGTCTCCTGGCCATGTCTTCTCCCTTCAGTCCCAATGCTGCGTGCGCACGAGCGTTATCTCGGCACTTTCAGCAGCTCCAATGCCGCCCTCGATGCTGATTCTCCGGGTACCCGACTTGAAGAGTTCAAACAGCTCGGGTGCCAGGTGCGGGTCCGCATCGTAGATGAACAGGTTGAATCGGAGTTCATACCCGGCATTCAACAATTTCTGCAGGGTGAAGCCGTTTCTCTCCAGGTACGTGGCCAGCCTCCTCCCCTTGAACGTGTAGACGGCTTCTCCCGTTTTCGGATCCACGGCCTTCTTGAGCCAGTTGGCGAGGTCATGCAAGCCCAGCTTGGAGGCGGCCTTCACCTCCAGCACGTCGATATACTTGCCGAGTCTGTACACCCGGTCCACGCCGTTGGCGGTGATGTGACCCAGGTGAATGAGCTCCTGCTCGCCGGGCAACCGGGACAGGGTGGAGTGCTCGGCGAGCGCCGCGCGCAGGTGGTTGCGAATCGTCTCCAGGTACTTGGGAGGACCGTGCTTGAGCCGCAGCGCCGCCTTCTTCAGATTGAGCGTCACCCGGCCCTGGAGGCTGAGGAGGTGCTCGCCCTTGAAGAGCACCGCGTCCGGGGTGGTGCGCACCATCAGCTCGATGAAGCCCTGCATCCGCGGGTACTGGTGGAAGAGGCCGCTGCGCTCGAGCCGGTGGAAGAGCAGGGCCATGTCCTCCCACTTCACCCCCAGCGCGGCGAGGCGGGTGAGAAACTCGTCCCCACCGTAGCGGCGCAGGGCGGAGAAACCCTTGGGATTCACCCTGCGCAGCACCTCCAGCACCAGTTGACGGGCCACCTCGCCCATGCTGCTCGTGTCGCCCACGGGCAGCATGCGGGCGCGAGGAGAGGCGGCCAGCACCCTGGGCAGTCGCAGCAAGACGGCCCGCAGCACGGGCTCCAGCTTCCCGTAGCGCCGGGTGAAGGCCACCACCTTGCCCGTCAGCTTCGCCATGTCTCCGGCGTAGGGCAGCACCCCCACCACGCCTAGCCCCGCCCCTACCCACTCGCCCTTCACCGCGCTGCCCAGCACGTCCCGCACATCCGCCACCGTGCCCACCACCCACCCCACCACGGGGACGAAGCTCGTCGTGCCCCCGCTCAGTTGCCCCAGGAAGAAGGCCACGGTTGGCTTGCAGGGCTTCCAGTTGGCCAGGGGCGTGTCGCACGTGTCTCCCAGCACCAGCCCGTCGCTGTAGTCGCGCGCCCACTGCTCGGGCGTCATGCGCTCGTCGGGCACCAGCGGGTCGAAGCCGTCCGAGCGGTGCGCCACCTCGTAGGCGTCCGAGAAGCCGTCCCCGTCCGTGTCGGCCACGCCGGGCTCGGTAGCCTGGGCCAGCTCGTCGTAATCTTTGAGCCCATCCGCGTCCCAGTCCGCCTGCTGGGGAGGCGTGCCGTACCATGCCTCGGCCTCGTCCTCCAGGCCGTCCCCATCCGAGTCCAGCACCTCCGCACCCTCCGCGAGGGAGTCCTCGGGGGTGCATAGCGGGAGCATGCGACTCGTGCTGGCCAGGGCGCAGGGCTGGTCGCTCTGGCGCAGCCGCGCCCGCATCGCCTGGAGGGGACCTCGGGTGGCGTGTTCCACGACAAGCGGCGTGCCAGCTCGCGGCGCCCGTAGCGGGTCGCTCCCCTGGGCCTGCTCCTGGAGGTGGGTGAGGCCGTCCCGGTCGCTGTCCTCCTCCCCGTCCTCCACCCCATCCCCGTCCGTGTCCCGGTTGCCCGGCAGCAGCTCGGCTCCGCCGAAGTACAGCTCGAAGTGGTCGCTCAGCCCATCCTCATCGGTGTCGGTGGACAGGGGGCTCGCGCCGTAGCGCAGCTCTACCTGGTCCGGCACCCTGTCCCCGTCCACGTCCGTGGCGGTGCCGGGGAGGAAGGAGACACCGGCCGCGCCCAGGGCCGCGAGTGAATGGCGCCAGGTGGAGAGCAGGTGTCGCCCCGCCTCCTGATCCTCTCCCAGAGCCAGGTGTCGCCGGGCCTCTACCCACTCCCGCTCGGCCTCGCGCAGCGCCTGGTTCAGGTGCGCCCAGGCCTCGGGCCTCAGCCACCGCGGGCGCCGTGCCTCCCTCTCCCCTGGCGGCACCACCACCAGCAGCCGCGCGTCCTCCAGCGACACCTCCGCCGCCTGCCTCAACGCCCACACCAGCTCGCTCGCCGCCTCCAGGGCAAGTGGTTGCTGCTTCCGCTCCGAGAGCCACGCCTCGCGCGTCAGCGCCAACAGCCGCAGCGCCTCCTCCAGCACCGCGGCTTCGCTCACCCGGGCCACGTCGAAGAAGGAGCGCTCCATCCCTCCCCGGAGCGCGGCCAGCGGGGCGCGGTACGGGACTCGACCTCTCCGCTGCTCGGCGAGCAGCTCGAGTTGGCGCAGTGCCCGATCCAGGCAGGCCCGCGTGTTTCGCCCGGACTCCGCACGGCCCGCGTCCCTCACCGCCTGACGCCATTGTGCCTGGCGCTCCACCTCCACCGCCGCGGCCCGTGCCCCCAGCGCCGCGAGCACCAGCACCAGCGCCAGCCATCTCCACGACCTCGCTCCTCCGGCCCTCCTGCCCTCGCGCACTCGCGGCTCTTCGCTGTGCGCAAACCACCCGTTCATTGGACTGCCTCCCAGCGCGCAGTATCCCCCGCGGTGGAGTCGAGTGGGAGCCGGGAGCAGGGCCATTGGACTCCACTCGCACTCATTTCCGGGAGACGGGGGGCTTCGCGCGACTGTGGTGAGGGA
>QKJM01000387.1 GCA_003249315.1 Archangium sp. | reverse complement strand
TCGATGACAGCTCCCAGCCCGCGCCTCCGCCCGCTGCCCCCGTGGAGGAGGGCCCGCTGATCCGGCTCTCCCTGGAGGCTCCGCCCCGTCAGGACGGTCTGGTGCTGGTCGCCTGCTGCGTGGCCTCCGCCCTGGCGCTCTCCTGGGTGTTGCAACTCACCAATGGCACGCTCTCCCCGGTGGCCATCGGCGGACTCACCCTGGCCTTCGCCCTGGTCGCGGTGGGGGTGCTCGGGCCTCGCCCGCTTCGTCCGCGCGCCTGGGGCGAGCCCCTGCTCGTGGTCCTGTTGGGCGGAGCCCTGTTGCTGCAACTCTCCTGGCTCTTCTCCTCGCACCCGGGCGTCTACCTGCGCCTGTCCGGCCCCTGGCCCTATCAGCAATTCCACCAGGGGCTGGGGGTGGCGGCGCTCGTCTCCGGTGCCCTGCTCGCGGGCCCGTAGCGCCCCCGGCGCACGCTGCTGCTCGTCCTCCTCGGGGTACTCCTGCTGCTGGGGGCGTGGATCATCCACTCCGCGCGCGCGCCCTTCATCGACGTCTACGTCTTCCAGAATCAAGGCCTCGAGCGGCTACTCCAGGGGGGCAACCCGTACGCGATGACCTTCCCCAACATCTACGGCCACACGCGCTTCTATGGCGAGGGTCTGGTGGAGGGGGGGCGGCTGACCTTCGGCTTTCCGTATCCGCCGCTGAGCCTCCTGCTCGCGCTGCCGGGGAAGCTGCTCGGAGATCCACGGTACGCGCAGTTGGGGGCGATGACGCTGGCGGCGGCCTTCATGGCCTGGGCCCGCGGAGGGCGGCTGGGGGCGGGGGCGGCCGCGCTCTACCTGCTCATGCCTCGAGGCTTCTTCGTCCTCGAGCAGTCCTGGACGGAGCCCTTCCTCGTGCTGCTGCTGTCGGCCACCGTCTTCTGCGCCTGCCGCTTCCCGCGCGCGCTGCCCTACGCGGTCGGCCTGCTGCTGGCGAGCAAGCAGTACTCCGTCTTCATCGTGCCGCTGCTCCTCCTGCTGGTCCCCCTGCGGGGCAGGGAGGCCTGGGGCCTGCTGTGGCGCGCCGCGGTCACCGCGGCGGTGGTGAGCCTCCCGCTCGCCCTGTGGGACGTGGGGGCCTTCCTCCGCAGCGTGGTGACGCTCCAGGTGCATCAGCCCTTCCGCACGGACGCGCTCAGCTACCTGGCCTGGTGGGTCTCCCAGGGCCATGCGCCTCCGCCGATCTGGATTCCCTTTGTCGCCGTGCTCGGAGTGCTGGGACTCGCCCTGTGGCGCGCGCCACGGACGCCAGCCGGCTTCGCCGCGTCGGTGGCGCTCGCCTACGTCACCTTCTTCGCCCTCAACAAGCAGGCCTTCTGCAACTACTACTTCTTCGTGGTGGGGGCGCTCTGTGTCGCGGTGGCCGCGGCGCGCCTGCCCGGGGACTCCGTGGCCCCGGAGCGGCACCCCGCCGCGTGACGGCTCACTCCAGGTGCAGCGCCCCTCCGGTGGGCCCGGCATAGCGCAGCCGGAGGCGAGGGACCGAGGGGCAGGCCCGGCCGCAGATATACACGGCCTTTCCCTCGCAGGCGGGGGTGGTCCGCGCGACGTAGGCCAGGGAGGAGGGAAAGAGGTGCGTCAGGTTCTGCAGTAGCAGCGGGCCGGTGACGCGGGCGCAGGCCTCGTCCAGCATCCGCTGCTGGGCGGCGAGGGGCACGGAGTAATGCACCCCGCGGGAGCCCCCCTGGGCGCGGATGTAGCTCATCCACTCCACGCTGACGAGGAACTGAGGCAAGGCTCCGAGGAGCACCGCGCCGGTGGCCACCGTGCCCAGCCGGGGAGACTTCTCGCGCAGCCAGTACAGCGCTCCTGCCACGCCCACCACCACCAGCCACCAGGTGGGGAATTGGTAGTGGGGATGCCGCTCGAGGGCGCGCAGCGTGTAGAAGCCCGCGTAGCCCAGCCAGGTGCCGAGCGCCAGCCAGGTCACCCGGCGCTGCTCCGGTGTCCGGGCCCTCAGGGTGAGCAGCAGTCCGGCGGCGCTCACCAGCACGAGCAGGACGAGGCCCGCCACGGTGTGCTCGAGGGCCCAGCCCACGGCGCCACTGCCCCGCAGGAACTCGGGCCAGGCGCCATCGAAGAAGTAGTCCAGCTTCCAGGCCGTGGCCACGCGCGCGGGCTGCAGCAACTGCTCGCCCAGCAGCTCCCAGGAGAAGCTTCGGGATGCGGGGGGCAGCGGAGGTGGCGGGTGGGCCCGGAGGAAGCCGAGGTAGGGCAGGTTCACCACCAGCAGGGTCGCGAGCACCGGGCCCAGGGTGGCCACCAGCTCGCGTGGCCGGTGCCGCTGCTCCCAGGCCAGCACGGCGAGGGTCAGCGCCACCAGCGGCACCACCATCAGGTGCGAGGAGATGGCCACGCCCAGCACCGCGCCCAGCGCCAGCCGTCGGCCCCAGCCCAGGGGCCCCGGCAGGCTGAGCAGCACCACCGTCCACGCCGCGCACACGTTGACGAGCTGATCCCACGCCAGTCGTGACCAGAAGAACTGGTAGGGCGAGGAGGCCACGAGGGCGAGCAGCGCGGCGGCGAGCAGCCAGCCTCCGCGGAACAGTCGCGCCACCGAGAGGGCGAGCGCCGCGTGCGCCAGCGTGACGGTGGCGCACATGACGAGGATGCTCGTCCGCGGGTCCGGGCCGAGCAGCAAATGCACCAGCCCGTAGAACCAGAGGACGGAGGGGCCGTAGGTGACGCCCTGGGTGCCCACCAGCGGTGAGGCGGACAGCCACTGGCCGGTGCTCACCTGCGCGTAGGCCGCCTGGAGGAATCGAGGCTCGTCGAGGATGAAAGGGGTGAGCTCGACGTTGGCGAAGCGGTAGCCCAGCATGAGCACCGCCGCCACCAGCGCCAGTCCCTCGGGCAGGCGGAGGAGGGAGACGGAGGAGGCGCCCCCGGAGGAGGAGTCCGGTCTCATGGGGGCGGGCTTCTCACTGGCCAACGGCGCGGCGCGTGGACTCGGCCGTCTCCTTCCCGTGCCGGGCGTAGCGCTCTCGGCTCTTCTCCTTGGTATTGCGCAGCACGAAGTCCACGTCCGGGGTCGTCTCCGCTTCGACGTAGATCTGGTACGAGAAGAGCGTCCGACTCACCCGGATGAGGGCGAGGTTGGCGCCGAGTGCCGCCTTGCCCAGCACTCCGTTGCCCAGCACCTTGGGGAAGGGCGCGGGCACGCCGCGGATGTCCTTGATGCGCAGGCCGTTGTCGCGCAGCAGGTGGCGGAGGCTGCGGAAGGTGAAGAGCCGGGTGTGGGTCCGGTCGAGGATGCCCGCCTTGCCGTAGTTGAACTGGCCGAGCAGGAGCATGAGGCGCTGCACGATGAAGGCCACGTTGGGCGTGGTGAGCACCAGCGTCTGGGGCGTGTAGGTGAACTGGCTGCGCAGCCGCTCGAGGAAGAGCTCGGGGTCCTTGAGGTGCTCGATGACGTCCAGCAGCAGCAGGTAGTCGTGGCCGCGCACGTCGAAGCGCAGGGGCTCGTCGAGGTTCTGGAGGTGGACCTGGATGCGCGGATCG
>QKJM01000318.1 GCA_003249315.1 Archangium sp. | reverse complement strand
CCACGAGCGTCCTCGCGGTGCGCACCTCCCCCGCGTAGTACACCGTCCGGCACCAGTTCGCTCCCTCCAGCCGGGCCTTGTAGGCCAGGGGCAGCGCGCGGTGCTCCTGGGCCAGCAGGACACACTCCTGGCCCTCCTCGTGACACAGCGCTCGCATGGCCTCGTAGACGGGCTCGGCCAGTACCAGGCCCTCCAGCCCGTCATGGTCCAGCGGCGGCACCCGCAGCAGCCCCCGCCGCACCGCCTCGCGGTACAGCCCGTTCACCCGCGGTGAGGCGCCCCAGCGCACCCCGAAGGCCCGCCGCCATAGCGCCGACAGCCAGCGGTAGGGCGTCGTCCTGCCGCCCGGACTCGCCACTGGCAGCGTCACGCCGAACGACTCGCGCAGGCGGCGGAGGAAGTCCGGCAGGGACGGCATGAAGAGGTGGTAGCCGCGCAGCACGTCCGAGAAGTCGACGAGCAGCACCTCCACGCTGGCGCGGCCCACGGGGCGCCGGCCGTAGACGAAGGACACGTCGTGCCGCGACTCCACCGGCTGGAAGAGGCGCGCGAGGCGCGGCGGCCTGGGCCCGTGCAGGCCGCTGTACAGCACCTCTCCCCGAGCCCCCAGCTCCCTCTCCAGCGACTCGTGCGCGGCATAGCTGCCCTCCCAGCTCGGGCGAAGCAGAGGGCTCACCAGCAGCGTCCGTGGGAAGGCCTCGAGGTAGGCGGGCGACTCCAGCAGCCGCTCCAGCACGACGCCCACTCCGCCCAGCGTCCGTGTCGCCTCATGCGAGACATGCACCAGCAGGCGGCCCCTCATGGACGGCCCGCCTTCCACACCCGCTCGGCCAGGCCGCCGCTGGTGGCCACGCGTCGGGCATGTCGCTCCAGTCGCTCCAGGGTGTCCGGCTCCAACTGGCTCTCGTACATGAGCACCGCGCGCCGCTTCGCGCCCCAGCTCCTCGTCAGCTCCACCCGCTCGGGCTCCAGGGGAGGCTCCACGCCGAGCCCGCGGACGAAGTCCCGCACCTGCTCCTCCGTGTGGCGCTCGGCATAGGGCAGGTCCTCATGGAAGACGACGCCGTGCGGGCCGCCGCGAAGGGCCAGCACCGCGTCCCGCACCATGAGGTGGTCCACGTGCTGGGAGATTCCGAGCGGCACATGGCAGACGGCCTCCGGCCCCGCGGCCTCCAGGAGTGCGCGCAGCTCGGCCAGGACGGCGGGGTAGAGCGGCTCCTCCCCGGAGGCGCGACGGTATTCCTCCCCCGCGGGCAGGGGGCGCAGGCTCGAGTCCGGGAAGTCCAGGGGCATCCACTCCGCCCCGTGGGTGCGAGCGAAGCGCGAGTCTTCCTCCATTCGCCGCGAGGAGATGGTGAGCGCCTGTTCCCTCACCCCCGGGGCGGCGTAGGTGTAGCAACTGCGCGAGAAGACAGTCACCAGGGTGCGCGTCTCCCCGGGGGGCACCCGCACCAGGCTGGCGAAGGCCGAGAAGGCGATGTCGTCCGGGTGGGGAGAGAGGAAGAGGTGGCGTCGGGCTCGTCCCATGGCTCTCAGCCCCGGGAGGGCCCGCGGGAGGCCTTGGGAGACGGATGGGGCCACTGCTCGAGGGGCATGTCGTGGAGGATGCCCTCGGGAGTGACGAAGCCGAGGATGACGATGCGATCGCCGTCATTGCGTACGGTGTGGGTGAAGGGGACCACCGGCCGCTCCAGGTGCCTCGTCAGGCCCTGGGAGAACAGCCCCGAGGTGACGAGCCAGTTCCCCTCTCCGTTGGGGAGGAGCCGCGGGGAGCCGCCTTCCGGAAGCCAGACGAGGCCCGGCCGGGACTCGCCGAGGTTGAAGGTGAAGAAGCTCTTGTCGATGTGGGGCTCCGAGGCGGGGGCCACCTGCCGCCGGCGGGAGTGCGGGGCGCAGGGCGCGTGGTACTTCACGAAGCGCACCGCGCCGTCCCTGCGCTCCTTGAAGAGGCGGCGCAGGGAGCCCCTGTGCAGGCCATGGCCCAGCTCGAGGGCTTCGATGAGGAGGAGGCCGACGTCATGGACGGCGCGGTAGACGTCCTCGGTGACGGTCAGCAGCCCGCGCACGGGCTCGGGCACGTTCTGCTTGCGGAAGTGGCGCCACACATGGGGCTTGGCCATGAAGGCCTCGATGGCCTGGCGCAGGCGCGTCGACTCGGGGAACCACGTGGCGTTGTACCCTGTCTCGAAGACGCTCGGGGCGTGCAGCAGGTCCGCGAGGTAGGGGTGGGCCAGTAGGGCCTCCCGGTAGACGGACTGGCAGCGCTCGAAGCGGATGTCCCTTCCGTGGCGTGCCAGCAGCGAGGGGGACGGGCGCAGGTAGAAGAAGCCACGCTGGTTCAGGTGGGAGACGAGCTGGTGCGCGAAGGCCTTGCGGCGCCTCGCGTCATCCGAGAGGAAGTCCTCCAGCTCCAGCGGCGTCGTGCCGTCCCGGAGGCGGGTGGCCCTGTATGGAAATGTCTCCCGGGGCTTGGGGGGAGGTAGGGTGACTGGAGTCTGAGGTGCGAGGTTCATGGGGGCTCGTCCGAGTGTCTGAAGACAGACGATACAGTCCCCGTCTGACATGACTGGGGATGGTGCCAAGGCCGTCCCATCCCCACTTGACGGCCTTCTCATGTCCACGTACTTGAAGCTGGAACTTCACGGTTCTCCAAGGTGTCAAACCGGGGAACTCACCAGCCACTTCTCGCCGGAAGGATGGGGCGGAGACAGAGTCGTCAGCGCCTTCAGGAGTTCGGTCTCGACCTCCGCGATGGAGCCGGCCAGTTTGTCCGGGATGAGGTTGGCTACGTCTTCAAACTCGGTGGCCAGATGGATGGCGTGACGCAGCGCGGGGCAGGCGCCGAGTTCATCGAGCCGTGCCAGCAGGGCCGGTCCGAAGAACTTGTGACAAGCATAGGCCGGGCTGAGCGCCCCCGTGGCCAGTGCGCGACACATGCCCAGAGCGGCCATGACGATGAGACGCTGCGCATCATCGTGCCCCTCTGCTCGCAGCCACAATATCCCGTGCGAATCAGACTTGCCAGGATAGGACTCATTCATTGGTTGCTCCACCCAGGCTTGACCTTGAAGTTGAACACCTTTCCCGAAGGGCTCTCGAAGTAATGGAGCGACACCTTGTCGCCACCGATCCAGCCATCCTTGTATATTTTCTTCCAATTGCCTGGTTCAATCTCACGTAGTTTCTCCATCAGAGCCTTGTTTGCGACAGGGTGCCTGGTCGTTCCGTTCTGAACGCTCGTGAAGTTGGGCGGATAACCAGGGATGTTCTTCACCCCATTGTAAACGTCTTTCAGCCCGACAGTGCTGCTTCCTTCCTGAGAAGCAGCTCCTGAACCACCCGAGTCTCCACCACCAGCCCCGCGTGCCGTCATGGCCACCGCGCCCGGCGCCAGGGCGATGGTGAAGCCCTCGGCGGTGAGGGACACCGAGTGCATCTCCGCCATCGCCGCCAGACGGAAGCCGCCCTGCGTCTCGGCCAGCACCGCGGCTCGAGTGTAGCCGGGCAGCCCCGGTCCCTTCATCGCCAGCCCCGCCGTGTT
>QKJM01000611.1 GCA_003249315.1 Archangium sp. | reverse complement strand
CGCCGCCGAGGCGGACGACTTCCTGCGCCCCTTCCTCTCCGGCGAGGCTCCCGGCCCGCTCCCGAGGGAGTGAGCCCCCCGAGAGGGGGTAGCGGACAGGCCAGCCCCCTCCGCGCCGTCTCCGGTTGGAAAGCCGACCGGAGACGGCGACTATCCGGGGATGAAACGCATGCACTGGCTGGACGCGCTCGCCGCGCGCTTCATGGTGGCGCGCCGGCCCCGCTTCTTCGCGGACGGATGGGGCCCCGCCTCCCTGCTCGACAAGCTCACCCACGCCCCCCAGGGCTTCGCCTTCCCCGAGCTCGACGAGGTGGCCCTCCAGCCGGCACGGCGCGAAGGGCGGCTGCTCGTCCAGGAGGGCCGCTTCCTCAGCCCCGCCGCCGTGGGCTCCCTGCCCCCCTCCTGCCACCAGGCACACTTCCAGCTCCTGCTGCCCCATGAGGCCGGGCCCCTCCCCCCGGTGTGCGTCTTCCTGGCCGCCTCCGGGGACGAGGGCTTCGGCCTGCGGCGCTTCCTCGCGAGCGAGCTGGCCCTCCACGGAGTGGGCTCGCTGCTGCTGGAGAACCCCTACTACGGCTCGCGCCGCCCGCCCGGCCAGCACGGCCCGGCGGTGCGCACGGTGGTGGACCTGCTGCTGATGTTCCGCGCCACGGCGGTGGAGGCCACGGCACTGCTCGGGTGGCTGCTGGCGCGCGGCCACCCCAAGGTGGGCATCTCCGGCTACAGCATGGGCGGCAGCGTCGCCGCCTACGCCGCCTCGCTCTTCCCCCTGCCCGCGGCGGTGATTCCACTGGCGGCCGCGCACTCGGCGGCCCCCGTCTTCACCGAGGGGGTGCTCTCCGCCGTCCCTGACTGGGAGGCGCTGGGTCGCACTTCCGGCGGCCCCGAGGCGGCGCGCCGGCAACTGGCCGACCTCCTCCTCTCCACCTCCAGCACCCTCACACTCCCCCCTCTGTCCGATACCCGACGCGCCATCCTCGTAGCCGCGCGCCAGGACGGCTTCGTCCCCTCCTCCTCCACCCTGCGCCTGCTCCAGCACTGGCGCGGCGCCGAGCTGCGCTACCTGTCCGGTGGACACTTGAGCGCCTTCTTCACCGGCCGGAGCACCATCATCCGCTCCATTCTCGACGCATTCTCCCGGCTCGAGCCCCTCCACCTCCCTCCCGAGGAGCAGTCCCCTGGCCAGTCGTGGCATCATCCCTCCTGAAGTCTTCCATCAGCGCCAGCTTCGGAAGTGGGGGGAGTCATGGGCACACTGCACGCCTGGCACGACACCTGGGCCAACGTGGATGGGACATCGGAGCCGGGGTTCTTCCTCCGGTTCCTGGACATGACGCGCGGGGCGCTGATGCAGGCGCTGCGCGCGGACCCGGAGGGCTTCCGCCAGGCCCATGGACTGGAGCAGGGGTACCGGGTGTTGGACGTGGGCTGCGGGCTGGGCCACTACTCGCGCTGGCTGGCGGAGATTGTGGGAGCGGAGGGCCGGGTGGTGGGGCTGGACAACAGCCGTCTCATGCTGGAGGAGGCCCAGCGCCGGGAGGAGGGGCGCTCACCGTGGCTCGAGTTCGTCCAGGGCGATGCCCACTGGCTGCCCTTCGAGGACGCCACGTTCGACGTCAGCTACGCCAACCTGTTGCTGGAGCACCTGGAGGATCCGCGGCGCGCGCTGGCCGAGATGCTCCGCGTCACCCGTCCTGGGGGGACGGTCATCGTCATCGACAATGACTTCGAGAATCCGGAGATGATGCAGACGCTCACCCCGGTGGCCCTGCGAATGCTCCAGGTGCTGCGGCGCATCTTCCGACACGGCTCGCTGGCGAGACAGCTCCCGGGACTGTTCTCGGAGCTGGGGTTGGAGGAAGTGCGCGTGGAGGAGGTACGCAACGCCTTCAAGAAGATGAATCCCATGGTGGAGGACCTGTTCCTGGGCGTGGTGGACCGGGCGGTGGCCGAGGGGCAGGTGACGCCCGCCGAAGGAGCGGCCCACATGGCCAGCATGCTGGAGCATGAGGCCGAGGGCCGCTTCCACGTAGCCTGGAGCACGTTGAAGGTGAGGGGCCGGAAGAAGGCCGCCTAGCAGATGCGGGGGAGCTGCTCGCCGGAGAGCAGGTCCACCAGCCGGTGCCCGCCGAGCCCCGTACGCAGAGACACCTGGCCGGCGGGGCCCTCGGTGACATGGCCGATGCGGGCCGCTCCCGCGCCGAGCGGGTGGCGACACAGCACCTCCAGCGCGGCCTCGGCCTGGAGCTCGGGGACGAAGGCCACCATGCGGCCCTCGCAGGCCACGTAGAGGGGGTCCAACCCCAGGAGCTCGCAGGCGCTCGCCACGGCCTCGTCCACCGGCACCGCGAGTTCCTCCAGCACCAGCCCCACCCCGGCGTCGAGCGCCACCTCGTTGAGCGCGGTGGCCAGCCCTCCGCGGGTGGTGTCCCGCAGGCAGTGTACCTCCACCCCGGCCTCGAGCAGGGCCGCCACCAGCGGGGCCAGCGACGCGCAGTCGCTGCGCACGGGGGTGTCGAAGGCGAGCCCCTCGCGCACCGAGAGCACGGCGATGCCATGTCTCCCCACGTCGCCGGAGACGAGCACCGCGTCCCCGGGCCGCACGCGCCGGGGGTGGATGGAGACGCCCTCGGAAACGCGCCCCACACCCGAGGTGTTGAGGAAGAGCCCGTCCACCTTGCCCCTGTCCACCACCTTGGTGTCGCCGGTGACGACGGCCACCCCGCACTCCCGGGCGGCCTCGCTCATGGAGGCCACCACGCGGCGCAGCTCCTCCAGCGGCAGGCCCTCCTCGAGGATGAAGCCCGCGGAGAGGTACAGGGGTCGCGCGCCCGTCATCGCCAGGTCGTTCACCGTGCCGTAGATGGCGAGCCTGCCGATGTCGCCACCGGGGAAGAAGCGGGGCGTGACGACGTAGGAGTCCGTGGTGAGGGCCAGGCGCCCGCCGCCGAGCGGTAACACGGCCCCATCATGACGCTCGGCCGGAGAGGGGAAGGCCTCCAGGAAGACGCTCTCGATGAGCTGACGCATGAGGCGCCCGCCGCCGCCATGGGCGAGTTGGACGGTGGAGGGGTGCCGTGGAGGCACGGGGCAGCTCAGGGAGAAGTCGGCGGGCATGGGGCCTGGAACCTCCGGTAGCGGTAGTAGGCGGCGCACGCCCCCTCGGACGACACCATGGTGGCACCCAGCGGGGTGTCGGGCGTGCAGCGGATACCGAATGCGGGGCACTGGGGAGGCTTGAGGAGGCCTTGCAGCACCTGGCCGCTCCGACACTCCGCCTCCTCGCGTGCCCCGAGAGTGGAGACGTCGAACTTCCGCTCGGCGTCCCAGTCCGCATAGCCGGCACGCAGCCCCAGGCCGCTGGCGGGGATGGGGCCGAGGCCGCGCCAGGTGCGAGGCACCACCTCGAACACCTCGCGCAGCATGGCCTGGGCGGCGGTGTTGCCGGTGGCGCGGACGGCACGGGCGTACTGGTTCTCCACCTCGGCCCGCCCGGACTCCAACTGCGCCACGCACATGTGGATGCCCTGCAGCAGGTCCAA
>QKJM01000231.1 GCA_003249315.1 Archangium sp. | reverse complement strand
GGCAACGCCGGGAGGCTGCCGCATGATTCCCGGTCGCCTGCCGGCACCCATCCAGGTTCGGGCACGATTCATCAGCTGCGTCGTAGCCGTCACCGCGGTCTTCAGCATCCTCGGCCTGCGTTTGGTCTACCTCCAGGTGCTGGAGGGGGGGCGCTACCGGTACTTGAGTGAGAACAACCGCGTCCGCGTCGAGCGGCTGCTGGCGCCCCGCGGCATGTTGCTGGACCGGCGGGGAGAGATCTTGGCGGATGTCAGAGCATCTTTCGCCGCTCTGGTGATCCCGGCCGAGCTTTCGGCCGAGGATCGGCCGCGGGTGTACGACGAACTGACGGCGACCTTGGGGCTGGACCGGGAGACGCTCGCCGAGACCGTGGAGGGGCCCGGCCCGCCGCGGTGGAAGCCGCGCATCGTGAAGCGCGACCTAGCGCGCCCGGAGATGGCCCGGCTCGAAGCCCACCGACTGGAACTGCCTGGCGTTGTGGTGCAGGCTACGCCGGTGCGCCACTATCCCTTTGGGACGGTGCTTGGCTCGGTTTTGGGATACGTTGGTGAGATCTCCGGGGACGAGCTGAGATCGCCGGCATACGCGGAGTACGAAGCGGGGGATGCCCTGGGCAGAGCCGGCCTCGAGTGGGCCTGGGAGGGAGAGCTGCGCGGCGAGGCGGGGGGGCAGCAGGTGGAGGTCGATGTCCGCGGCAGGAAGCTCTCCGTCCTGGCCGAGCGGCCGGCTCGCCCCGGCCGGAGTGTCGTCCTCACCCTGGACCGCCGCCTGCAAGAGGTTGCCGAAGGGGCCCTGGGAGAGGAGGTGGGTGCGGTCGTGGCCGTGGGTGTCCGCACCGGCGACATCTTGGCCATGGTTTCACGGCCCTCGTTCGACCCAAATGTCCTGGCCCGGGGCGTCACCCAAGAAGAGTGGAGCGCCCTCTCCTCGGATCCCCGACACCCCCTCCAAAACCGCGCGATTCAAGGGATGTACCCGCCGGGGAGCACCTTCAAGATCGTGACCGCCCTGGCCGGTCTCGCCGAAGGCGTGATCACCCCGCAGACCAAGGTCTTCTGCCCAGGGGCATACCAGTTTGCCGGGCGCGCTTACCGGTGTTGGAAGAAGATCGGCCACGGGTGGGTGGACCTCCACGACGCCATCGTCCAGTCCTGCGATGTTTATTTCTACCAACTAGGGCTCGATGTCGGGGTGGACGCGATCCACCGGCACGCCCTGGATCTGGGGCTGGGGCTGGCTACGGGTTTGGATCTTCCGGCGGAGAAGGGAGGGCTGATCCCGTCCCGAGACTGGAAGCAGCGGGTGCGCAAGGAGCCTTGGTACGCCGGGGAGACGCTATCCGTGGCGATCGGACAGGGCTACGTTCTAGCCACTCCCTTGCAGCTGGCGTTCATGGCGGCCGCAGTCGCGCACCCGGAGGGGGTACGGATGCGGCCCCGCTTGGTGTCTCGGATCGAAGATCCGGAGGGGAACCCCCTGCAGGACATCCCGCCGCGCGAGGCAGGCAGCCTGGGCTTTCGTAGAAGCTATTTGGATGCCATCCGCGCGGGTCTGCGAGGCGTCGTGGCCGATCCTCGAGGCACCGCGCACAAGGCGGAAGTGGAGGGCTTCCCCGTGGCAGGCAAGACGGGGACGGCCCAGGTCGTCAAGCTTCCCAGCGAGACCAGCCTGCCCGAAGACCAGATCCCCTGGGAGCACCGAGACCACGCGTTGTTCGTATGCTATGCGCCCGCCGACGCCCCAGAGATCGCTGTCGCCGTCGTGGTGGAGCACGGCGGGCACGGAGGCTCGACAGCCGGGCCTGTGGCACGTGCGGTCATTGATGCGTACCGCCGGCTCAACGAGGAGAGCAGCACAGTGGGAGGGTTGGAGCGATGAGCCGCCGCCCTTGGCTGGCCCAGATCGACTACGGGTTGATCGGCCTCGTGCTCCTTTTGTCCGCCGCCGGCCTGGCGGTGCTGTGGAGCGCGAGCCACGGTCCGGAAGGGGATGTGGCCGGCCACGCGGCCCGTCAGTTGCGCTGGATGGGGGTGGGCGTGGTGGCCATGATCGCTGCCTTGGCCTTGGACTACCGCCACCTGCAGACCTACGCGGTCCCCATCTACGTGGGGCTTCTTCTCCTGCTCGGGCTCGTCTTGGCCATGGGCAAGACCAGTATGGGGGCGCAACGCTGGCTGATTGTAGGGCCCTTGCGGTTTCAGCCCTCCGAGTTCATGAAGATCGCGATGGCGATCATGGCGGCCTACCTCCTCTCGAAAGAAGACAGCCGGCCACCATACGGGCTCCGGAACCTCTGGGTCCCGACCTTGGCGACTCTCGTCCCCACCTTGCTTATCCTGGCGCAACCCGACCTCGGAACCGCTGTCCTGGTCGTCGGTGTCGCGGGTGCGGTCATCCTCTTCCAGGGGGTGCGGCGCAGGATTCTCGTGGGCATCGGCGTGTTGCTCTTGGCCCTCGCCCCAGTGGGGTGGAGCGTCCTCCATGACTACCAACGCCAGCGCATCCTGACCTTTCTGGACCCCGAGCGCGACCCCCTGGGGGCCGGCTACCATATCATCCAGTCGAAAATCGCGGTGGGCTCCGGGCAGCTCTTCGGCAAGGGCTTTCTTCAGGGCACGCAGGTTCGTCTCCAGTTCCTGCCAGAACGGCACACCGACTTCATCTTCTCCGTGCTGGCGGAGGAATGGGGGTTCCTCGGCGCGGCAGCGGTTCTCTCCCTCTACGGCTTACTCGTCCTCTGGGGGTTGGACATCGCGGCCAAGGCCCGGGACTCCTTCGGCCGTCTGCTCGCCGTCGGGGTCACCAGCATCCTCTTCTACCACGTGGTGGTGAACGTCGGCATGGTTACAGGGATGCTCCCCGTCGTCGGCGTGCCGTTGCCGCTTTTTTCCTACGGGGGCTCGTCCGTAATGACCACATACGTCGTGGTGGGCATCCTGCTCAGCGTGCGCGCCCGGCGCTTTTCTCGAGGGCTTTAGTTTCTATGGTGAGCGGACGATGAAGAAGTCCATGATTACGCAAGACGCTGACACCTTCGTTGCCCTGGGCCGTGCCGTCTCCCTCGCGTCCATCGAAGGCGCGCTCGATCCGGATGAGTTTCGGGAGCTGACGGCAGCTCTCGTCGCCGGCATCCTCAGCGGCTGCATGGAACTGGACACCTACGCGCGGGTGCACGATGCCATGGCCCGGCTTCTGGAGCATGCCTTCCACGGCCCACCGATCCCGCCGGCGGCCCCTGCCCCCGGTGGCAAACAGGCGAGTGGCGAGGAAGACTCCCTCGGTGTGTACCTGGAGGTGGTCGGGGAGGCTTGGGAAAAGGTGGGCTGGGACCAAGAGGCGTGTGGTCTCCTGAAGGGGTTCGTAGCGCGCGCTTTTGATCTGTCGCACGCCCGCTTCGGAGATGGCGGGTGGTTTCGCGCGCCCCTGAGGGGCAGCATCGACGATCTGACCCACGCGGCGCGGGCAGCCGGCCTCCTCGTGGTCTCCATCCAGGGGGAAGCAGCTGCTGAGGCGACGGACGCGGTGTTGGAGGAGACGGCTGC
>QKJM01000560.1 GCA_003249315.1 Archangium sp. | reverse complement strand
ATCGGCGCCGAGGACGCCGGGGCCTCGTCGTCGAAGACGAGCTCCTCCACCCGCCGCATCGGCAGCTCCTGGGCCTCGAGGCTCGGCTCCGAGCGGGCCTGGAAGGCGGGCCTCGTCAGGACGAGCGCTCCGAGGCCTCCCAGCACCAGCCCCACCAGCAGGCCCACCGCTCCGACAGCCGTATAGCGCTTCATGGCGCCTCCCGGGCGACCCATGCGCCCCAGTTCTCCACGTCCTCCGGCAGCCGCGTCCCGCTCACCACCACCGCCCGCGGATCCGTCAGGGCCAGCAGCTCCGGCGGCAACCGAGACAGCCTCAAGCGCCGGCCCCAGGCGTCCTTCACCGCCTCGCCGCGCGCCTCACAGGCCACGAGCGCCTTCTCCCACAACCTCGCCATACCCGCGGGAGAGAGCGTTTCACCCTCGGGCGCCGACTCCTCCCAGGCACGCACCTGCGTCGTCAGCTCCGCCAGCAACCGGTAGAAGGGCTCCGTCAGCTCCACCTCGGGCTCGAAGGAGCTCCCCGCCTCCACCGACAGCGACGGCTCTCCCTCCTCGAGCGGAGGCACCGCGCTCACCCGCAGCAGCATGGCCGCGGCCGCGTTGGGCCCTCGGATGCGACCCAGCACCAGCGCCGTCCCGTCCAGCACCCCGAAGGCCGGCGAGGCCACATCGGGCGCCGTACGCAGCCCCTCCAGCGTGTCCGGGCCCGGCAACGGCACCAGTTGCTCCAACGAGGCGTCCACCCCGAAGAGGCCCACCGCCGCCGCGCCCTCCTTCCCATCCACCCGCGTATGCACCCGCAGGTGCGCCACCTCTCCGGGCGCATAGGCCGCCTTGTCCGCCGCCACCTCCAGCTCGAGCCGCGCGCGCGGCGCCACGTACACCCGCGCCACCGCCCCCTCCCAACGAGCCTCGGCCCAGCCCTCGAAAGACTCGGGCAGGCGGAAGCGCGCCACCCGTCCCGGCTTCTCCACCGGAGCCTCCAGTCGCTCCTCCCCCGCCTCCAGCACCAGCTTCTCCGGCAGCTCCCCGGAGAAGTCCGGGCCGCGCAGCAGCTCGAAGCGCACCTCCTCGCCCGCGCGCGCCAGCACCGGCGTGGCCCTCAGGCGCGCGGGGGGCAACCGGGCCGGGCGCAGCACCAGCTTCGTCTCACCCACCTCCTCGCTACCCGCCACCGCGCTCACCTTCAGCTCGTAGCCGAGCAGCGTCGTCGCCCTCGCCTCGGCGCCCTTCCCTCCTCCCCCCGAGGGCCGGGCCGTGAGGCGCACCACGCCCATTCCCGCCTCCCCCTCCTCCTTCAGCATCCGCCGCGCGAAACGGGACTGGATGCAGGGCAGGTGCGCCTCGGACAGCAGGCCCTCGGCCCGAGGCACAGGCGCCCACCCCACCTCCACCTCGCGCCGTCCCGGGCGCAGGCGCCAGGTGAGCACGGCGGGCAGCGGAGCCGGTACCGACAACGTCTCCGGCAGGCATGCCCGCGCATCCAGCGCCGCGTCCCTCAACACCTCCTGAAGCGCCTCGCTCGGCTCTCCGACACCGTCCACGTCGAGGGAGAGCACGGGCAGGCGAGGATCGTTGAGCCGCAAGGAGAGCGACAACATCCGCTCCCGACCGGCGGGCAGCGTGCGCGTGCGCAGCGCCCCCTCGAGGCAGACCTGCAGCGGCGAGCCGTCCATCAGCACGTCCAGCACCGCACCGCCCGCGCCCACGCGCACCCCCAGCGTCTCCTCCCGGGTGTAGCCCTGCACGAAGCGCGCGCAGGGAGCGAGGGCCTCCAACCACCGCTCCAGGGCGAGCCTGTCCTCCAAACGCGGCTCGCGCGAGTCCGCCAGCAGCTCCTCCACCTCCCCCAGCACCACCGGGGGCGGCGGGGGCAGTCGGCGCACCGGCATGGGAGGGACGACGACATTGACGGGCGGGCCGGGGTCCACCTGGAAGGCCGCCACTCCGTCCTCGTCCGTCACCGCGCGCACACCCTCGTCCCGAGGATCCCACGCACGCTTCACGGTGAGCTCGACGCCGGGCAGCAACCTGCCATCCGCGGTGGTGGCGCGCAGGTAGAGGCGATTGCTGTAGCCCTCCACCAGCCCGTCCTCCAGCTCCGTCACCGCCGACACCGCCAGCGCCTCCTCGGAGAGCAGCACCGCGGCGCTCCCCTGCACCACGTCTCCCGCCGGGTCCGTCGCGGACAGCCACGCGAGGAGGGTGCCCTGCCCGCGCAAGTCATCGGGCACGCGCGGCAGGGCCAGACGGAAGCGTCCCGTCCCATCCGTGCGCGCCTTCGCGGGCAGCCCGTCCTTCCCACCTCCAGCCAGCCACTCGGGGGGCGGCGGCCAGCTCCCCGAGAAGCGCCAGCGCACCTCCACCGCCGCGTCCGCCACCGGCGCGCCCGAGCTGTACACCACCTGTCCCTCGACGAAGGGCGCCTCACCCGCGCGCCAGAAGGGCCGCGTGCTGCGCGCCTCCACGCGGAAGCGCGGCAGGGTGAAGGGCTTCACCTCGAAGGAGACCTCGCCGGCGGCTTCCCCGCTCGTCCAGCGCACCGTCCACTCCCCGGTGGGCGCGCCACGGTCCAACGGGAAGTCCCCGGACACCACGCCCCATGGGCCCGCTGGTGCGCGCTGCTCCAGCACCACCTCCCCCTCCGGGTCCTCCACGAACCACGTCCCCGGGCGCCCCTCGAGGGGTGAGAGCCCGTTCGCGCGTAGCGCCACCGCGCGGAAGCGCACCCGGTTTCCGGGCTCGTAGAGGGGCCTGTCGGTGAGGACGTGGATGCGGGCGGGGGCGTAGAGGGCCAGCGGGGCCTCCACGGTGTCGGTGCCCAGCGGCGAGGTGAGGCGGGCACGCAGCCGGTAGTCCCCGTCAGGCAGCACGGGCAGCTTCACCCGGGCGCGCAGACTGTCATCGTCCTCCTCCTCCCAACCGTCCTCGGGAGCGAGCGGGGACTCCTGGCCATCGGCGTCCACCAGGAAGAGCCGGGCCTCCCGGCGCCACACCGAGCCCCGCAGCCGCTCCCGGGGCGACTCGGCCATGCCGTGCGCCGTGGCCCAGACGGTGACGCTCCCGGTGCGCTCGCGAGCCAGGCCCTCGGCGCGAAGCCCCACCGTCTGCCTCCACTGCCCGTCCGGACAGCGGTTCACCTCCACCCCCTGGAAGACCCAGGCGGACACGCACACGTCCGAGGTGGCCCACAGCCAGACGACTCCCAGGAGCACCGCGAGGCCGAACAGGACCCTTGGGTGCGAGCGGATGTTCATGTCCCCTCCCGCCAGACACTCTATGCCGGGAGAGAGACATTCCCATCATCCCGAAGGTTCCGCGCGCGCGGAGACCGTCGGAGGACTACTTCGACTCGGCCGGCGTGCCCTCGGGCAGCTCGGGCGCCGTCGCCGCCGCCGTGTGCGGCACCACCCGGTTGCGGTGGTGCTCCGCGAGCGTGGCGGGGGACAGCTCCTCCTGCCACTGCTTGGGGTTGGTGTGCCAGCCGAAGTCGGCGGGTACCTTTCCACCCCCCTGGTCCCGGTAGCCAATCATGTCCGGGAACTTG
>QKJM01000473.1 GCA_003249315.1 Archangium sp. | reverse complement strand
CCCCAGAGGATGAGGGAGGGCACCTGGTCGTTCTCGATCACCCGTCGGAGGAAGCGGCCCTCTCCGGTGAGGTGCTCCTGGCCGACGAACTCCTCCAGGCGGGTGGGGCGCATTCGCTCCGCCAGGGGCGCATGGGTGGCCTCGTCCTTCTGGCTGGCGTGCTCGAAGAGATCCATGTGGGCTGTCCTGGCCTCCCGGTATCACGGAGCGCCGGTGCGGGGGAGTCAAAGCCGAGGGGGCGGCTGGCCGAGCAGCTCCAGGGTGCGCAGGGCTGCGTCCGCCAGCGACTGGGTGCAGGGGAAACAGCCCTCGCCGCAGCAGGCTGGCCACTCCTCGGGCGAGCTCTGCAGCATCTGCTTCACCGCCGAGCGGAAGGAGAGGGGCAACCCCACGTCCACACAGGCCCGCTCCACCGCCTCCTTCACGGCCGCATCGTTCACGTCCACGAAATCCATCTCCTTCACCTCTATCCGCCTTCGCGGGAGCGCGCATCCGGAACACGCCGTGAGGCGGAGAGGGAGGCCTCGTCCTTCCGGCTGCTCCTCGCGAGGCACATTCGTGGGGCATCATGCCGTTCCGGCCCCCTCATTTCGTTCAGCGATTCCTGGGGCCGATGGATTAGAACCGGTACTACCGTGCGAACCCTGGCGCTCGTGGCGAAGAAGGACAACCTGGAGGCTGCGGCGCTCGCCGCGGCGATCAAGCAGCGCTATCCCGGGCAGGAGGTGCTCGGAGATCGCTTCCTGGCACACGAGCTCGACTGGGCCCGGGTGGAGGATCGGGAGCTGGCCGAGCGGGCGGATCTGGTGGTGGTGCTGGGTGGGGATGGGACGCTCATCCACGCGGCGCGACTGCTGGAGGGGCGTGGCACGCCGATCCTGGGCGTGAACCTGGGCAGCCTGGGCTTCATGACGGAGGTCCCGGTGGAGGACCTGTTCCCCATGCTGGACGACGTGCTTGCGGGCCGGTACCGGGAGGACTCGCGGATGAAGCTGCGCTGCCGGCTGCTCCGCGAGGGGCAGGTGGTGGTGGAGGACGAGGTCCTCAATGACGTGGTCATCAACAAGGGGGCGCTGGCGCGCATCGCGGACCACGAGGTGTCGGTGGATGGGGTACCCATCGCCATCTACAAGGCGGACGGCGTCATCCTGGCCACGCCCACGGGCTCGACGGCGTACTCGCTATCGGCGGGAGGGCCGATCGTCCACCCGTCGGTGGACTGCACGGTGCTCTCGCCCATCTGCTCGCACGCGCTGACGCACCGGCCGGTGGTGGTGCCGGCGGATCGGACGATCCGCATCGTGCTGCGCAGGGACTCGGCGGACACGTACCTGACGTTGGATGGTCAGACGGGCCACGGGCTGCAAGGGGGGGACTGCATCGAGGTGGTGCGCTCTCCCAACCGGGTGACGCTCATCCGCAACCCGAAGGTGTCCTACTTCACCGTCCTCCGGCAGAAGCTCCACTGGGGCGAGCGGTAGGCCGCGTGTTCGTCTTCCTCTCGAAGGTATTGGATCTGCTGCTGGCGCCACTGACGTGGGCGCTGTTGCTGGTGGCCGCGGGGTGGGGCGTGAGGAGGTGGAGGCGCCTGTCCCTGGGGTTGCGGCTGGCGGGGCTGGGGGTGCTGTACGCCTTCTCGACGGAGCCGGTGGCCAACGGGCTTCAGAATCTGGTGGAGGCGGGGGTGGAGGGGACGTACCGGCCGGAGGTGACGTACGACGCGGTGATCGTCCTGGGCGGGATGGTGGACGCGGACGCCACGGAGCGCTCGGGGCTGCCGGAGTACACGCTGGCGGTGGAGCGGATCCTCCGAGGCTACGAGCTGGTGAGGGATGGAAGGGCGAGGCAGGTGCTGCTCTCGGCGGGGACGTTGGATCCACGGCCGGAGGCGCTGGTGGAGGCGGACATCCTGGCGAGGCAGTTGCGGTTGTGGGGCGTGGAGCCGGAGAAGGTGGTGGTGGAGCGGAGGAGCCGGAACACGCGAGAGAACGCGGTGGAGTCGGCGCGGCTCATCCGGGAGCGAGGCTGGGAGAGGCTGCTCCTGGTGACGAGCTCGGCGCACATGCCCAGGGCGCTGGGGACCTTCGAGGCGGTGGGGCTGAAGCCGGACACGCTGCCGGTGGATGTGCGCGCGAGGGCGTGGCACCTGCGCTGGGGCATGGTGTGGCAGCCGAGGGCCTCGCACCTGTCGCAGAGCACGGACGCGCTGAGGGAACTCTTCGGAAGGCTGGTCTACCGCCTGAGAGGCTGGACGTAGTCCGTGAGGGTGCCCGAGCCCGTGCTCCCCACCTGGGAGCAACTGGCCTCCGGGTCGTCCAGCCTGTCCGGAGCGCCGGAGCGAAGCCGCTCGATGCGGCCCTGGGGCTCGGGGGAGAGGGGGTTGGAGGAGGCGAAGGCGTCGCGAAGCACCTCCTGGGTCGCCGGCCCCTTCTTGGGCGAGATGAGGAAGTGGGAGCCCTTGAACATGGCGTACCCATCGCCGCCGCTGGCGAGGTACGAGTTGGTGGCGAGCGTATAGGTGCGCTGGGGCTCGAGCGGCTGGCCGAGGATGGTGACGTTGGTGACGCGGCTGCCGGAGGGTCGGCAGACGTCGAAGGTGTAGTGGAGGCCCGAGACCTGGAGGAAGCGACCGGGCTCGGCCTCCTCGGCGCTGCGGCTGACGCCGTGCTCGAGGGCGCGGCGGAGCACCTCACCCGTCACCTCGAGGCTGACGACGGAGCCCGGGAAGGGGTGGATAGCGAGCACGTCGCGCTGGGTGAGGGGGCCGGGGCGGACGACGGAGTCGGAGCGGATGGAGCCGCCGTTGACGAGGGCGACCTCGGTGCTGGTGACGTGGCGGTAGGCATCGGCGATGAAGGAGCCGAGGTTCGTCTCCCGGGTGCGGTTGTTGCCTTCGTCGGCGTCGAGGGGGACGGCGGTGCGTCCGACAGGGGCGGAGAGCCTGGCGAGCAGCTCGTCATACTCGCGCATGGCGGAGGCGAACCCGGCGTCCTCGGGCACCTTGGGGGTGACGGGGATGATGCCGAAGTCCATGCTCCTGAGCCTGCCGCTGCGGGTGCCTATGTTGAGGGTGACGCGGCCGAGCTCGCGGGCCTCGGAGGACATCTTGACGATGGGGGTGCCGTTGGAGACGGCCTGGATGAGTTCATGCTCGTGGCCACCGAGGATGAGATCGATGGGGGCGCAGCGGGCGAGCACCTTGTCCTCGGGGAGGCCGAGGTGGGTGAGGGCGACGATGACCTGGGCGCCCGCGGCGCGCATCTTCGGCACCAGCTCGCGCGCGGTGGCGCAGGAGCTGTTGAAGTACACGTTGGGGCCGATCTTCGAGCTGTAGCGCGTCTTGCCGAGCAGGACGCCGAAGATGCCGATCTTCACGCCGCCGATCTCCCGGATGATGAAGGGAGGGGTATTTCCGAAGGTGCGATCGGTCTCCTTGTCCATGACGTTGGCGCCGAGCCAGGTGAAGCGGGACTCCTTCATGCGCTGGAGGAGGACGTCGGGGCCGAAGTCGAACTCATGGTTGCCGAGCACGGCGTAGTCGAGCTCGAGGGCATTCCAGGCGTCGATCATCTGCCTGCCCTTGTGGAAGGTGGATTCCACGGAGGGCCCGAGCGTGTCGCCGGCGAGGAGGAAGAGGGTGTGGGGAGACTCGGCGAGGACGCGCTTGCGCAGGGTGGCGAGGCGGGCGAGGCCCCCGTGCGCGCCGTGATCGACGGGGGTGAACTGGTACACGTCATTGACGTGCAGGAGGGTGATGACGACGGTGGGTTCGTCCTCCTCTTCATCCGGGGCGGACTCGGGAGCGGAGGCGGGCCGGGGCTCCAGGATGGACGAAGCTCCACCCGGCGGCATCGAAGCGCAGGCGGCGAGCAGCAGGGCGGCCAGGAGCGGGGCCAGGGGACGCAGAGGAGGAGAGGGGAGGACGGACATGGAGGGTGTCTTGAGATGGTGCAATTTCCCACGTCCTCGCCCGAATGTGCACTGGAGGCGTGACTTTCGCCTGACACCACGCGTCGAAACGAGGAATACGGGACCTGGGCGCAGGCAGGGAGCCCACCCCTCTCCTTCCGGGAGAGGGACGGGGTGAGGGGGCGTGGGTCCGTATTCCACCCCCCGGGGTTCCACCCTGCGAGGTCCGTCACACGGAGTAGCGGCGACCCTGCACGAGCGGCTCGATCTCGCTGGCGTCGAGGGCGAAGTCATCCGGGTAGTGGATGAGGCGCATCTTCGCGCGCAGCTCGGCGGGGAGGGCGGCGAGCTTCTCGTAGGGGGTGTGCATGCCGTAGTTCGTCTCATGCACCATGAGGTCCGCCTGCGCGAGCCAGGCGATCAGGTTCTCGTCATAGGCGGTATCGGCGCTGTAGCCCAGGCAGCGTCCTCCGGCGCGGATGCGGAGGGCGGTAGTGGGTAGGTGGTGGTAGGTGCGGCGGCATTCGATGGAGAAGGGGCCGAAGCGCACGGGCCGCTCGGTGGAGAGTGAGGTGAGCTCGAAGTAGTCATCGAACCCGTGGAGCCGCGGCGGCTCCCCCTGCTTCGGGATGAGGGCCTCCATGCCGGCGGCGAGGTGCCCTTCCCACAGCCGGTGCGCCACGTACGGGTGCGCGAGCAGCCGCAGCTTCTTCTGGAGCACGAAGAACGAGAAGTACCCGAGCCCCTCCACGCCGGAGCTGTGGTCCGCGTGAAGGTGGGTGAGGACCACGCCGGAGACGCGGTCCGCGTCCAGGGGGACGTCGGAGGAGGCGCTGGCCTCGCGCATCATCTTGCGGATGGGGTGGGGGCAGTCCACCAGCAGGACCTGCCCCTCCGCTTCCAGAGCGAGGCACGAGGAGTAGTTGACGGCGGAGAAGGCGTCGCCGACGCCGAGGGTGACGAAGGACAGGCCATTGCTCATTACGGGCTCCGGAACTGGGAGGACAGCCGCTGTCGTAGCTTCGCCGCGACGGCGGGAGGGCAGAAGTCGGAAACATCCTCGCCGCGGGCCAGGCGCTCTTTCAGTCCACTGCTGCTCACCTCGGCCAGGTGGGCCTCGGCGGGGAGGAAGAGGGTGGCGAGGTCCGGCGCGAGGGCTCGGTTGGCCTGGGCCAGGGAGGTCTCGAACTGGGCATCCGTGGCCCCGCGCACCCCACGCAGCAGCACGCTCGCGCCGATGGCCCGCGCGAAGTCCACGATGAGTCCCTCGGTGCTGGCCACGCTGACGTTGGGGTGGAGCTCCACCACCTCGCGCAGCAACTCCACGCGCTCGGAGAGGGAGAGGAGGGTGCGCTTGTCGGGGTTGACGGCCACCACCACGACAACGTGGCCGAAGAGGCGCGCGGCCTGGCGGATGATGGACAGGTGGCCGGCTGTCACCGGATCGAAGCTGCCGGCGTAGACGGCGATGCTCATGACGACACCTCCGGTTGTTTCCCGGGCACGAGCGACCGGGAAGAGTGGAAGATGAAGAAGCCGTAGCGCGACCCCGGTTCATGGGGGCTCTTCGGTTGCGTGTTCATGCGCCCTCCGAGGACTGAGCCATGTCCAGCAGGCCCGCAGCCATGCGCTTCACCGTGCTCGCCGCCGAGCCCGCGGGGATGACGTCCGGCGCCGCCGCGGCCAGCACGAAGTAGCCCTGCACCGCCGCGAAGAGCCCCGCCGCCACCGCCTTCGCTCTCCGGCGGCCGATGACGACCCCCACCAACTCCTCGAGGTGTTCCAGGTCCGCGCGCACCACCTTTTCATACGCCGCCCTCACCTCCGGTTGCCGTACCGCCTCCGCGCTGATCGTCACCCATGCCGCCACCGAAGCGGGATCGGCGCCCTCTCCCGTGGCCAGGAAGGCTTCCAGGAAGGCTTCCACCTGTGCCCGGGCACCTCCCTTCACCCGCTCCAGTTTCACCTTCACCCTCGCGCGGGCCCGCGCCGCGAGCTGCTCCACCAGCGTCAGGAGGATCTCCTGCTTGTCCGTGAAGTGGTAATGCACCAGCCCCGAGCTCAGCCCCGCCGCCTTCGCTATCTCCCCGATGGACGCGCGCTCGTAGCCTCGCTCCGCCATGACACGCAGCAACCCCTCGACGATCTGCTGCCGACGCTCTTCGGTGTTGGATGGACGGGCCATGGAGGTTCCGTGTTTATTGGTTGGTTGACCAATATATAAACGTGGGCGGCTCGGGCGTCAACCAGGGGGGGAGTCGCGGCCCGGCATCCACGTGGGACCGGCCACATCGAGCGTCTAGGAGGGCGGCTCTCCCGCGTGGCCCCCGCTCCCCATTGACGAGTGTCCTGGGGTCGGTAATTTGATGACCCAAGGTCATGAAAGGAGTGCTCGGATGCGGGTATTCGTCACGGGAGGTTCTGGCTTCGTCGGCGGGAGGCTGATCGAAGCGTTGAAGTCGCGGGGAGACGAGGTGCGGGCGCTGGCTCGCTCGGACCGGGCGGAGGAAGCGGTGCGGGCCTTGGGAGCGGAGCCCGTGAGGGGGGAGCTGGACGACGTGGAGGCGCTGCGTCGGGGCATGGAGGGCTGCGAGGGCGTGGTGCATTGCGCCGCGCACGTGAAGACGTGGGGGCCGAGGGAGGAGTTCTTCCGGGTGAACGTGCGGGGTACGGAGAGCGTGCTGTCCGCCGCGCGCCAGGCGGGAGTGAAGGTGCTGGTGCATGTGGGCACCGAGGCCATGTTCGTGGGAGGCCGGCCCATCGTTCAGGCGGACGAGACGTGGAAGCGCCCGGAGAAGCCGCTGGGCCTCTACCCGCTGACGAAGGCGCTCGCCGAGGAGCGCGTGCTGGCCGCCAATGGGCTGGACGGGCTGCGCACGGTGGTGGTGCGCCCCCGCTTCATCTGGGGCAAGGGAGATCTGGCCGTGCTGCCGCAGATCATCTCCAGCGTGCGCAGCGGGCAGTTCCGGTGGATCGGCGGAGGGCGCTACCTGACCTCCACCTGTCATGTGGCCAACGTGGTGGAGGGCATCCTGCTGGCGCTCGAGAAGGGGCGTGGGGGCCAGGCGTACTTCCTCACCGATGGAGAGCCGGTGGAGTTCCGCGACTTCGTCACCCGGATGCTGGACACGGCCGGGGTGGAAGTGCCGAGGGGCGAGCTGCCGCGCGGGGTGGCGCGTGCGCTGGCCGCCATGGCCGAGGCGGCCTGGCACCTGCTGTCCCTGAAGGGGGAGCCGCCCGTGCATCGCTCGGTGCTGCGGCTCATGGGCGAGGAGGTCACCGTCCAGGACGCCAAGGCCCGCCGGGAGCTGGGCTACATGGGGCGCATGACGCGCGAGGCGGGTCTCGCCGAGATGCGGAGCTGAGCGGGCTCGCGCTCTCTCTCGTCCGGGGCTATCCTGGCCCGCCCCTCTGGTGCGGCGCCCGGCCGCGGTCGTGGAGCCACCATACCCAGCGATGGAGAAGGGATGAGCGTAACGTCCGCAGAGAGCGGCAAGGGAATGCCGCTGCATACGAAGATCCTGGTGGGGCTCGTCGTGGGCGCCGTGCTCGGGCTCGTGCTCAAGCTCACCCTGGGGGCCGATCACACGGTCGTCCAGTTCCTCAACCGCTACGTGGCGGGGCCGCTCGGGCAGATCTTCCTGCGCCTGCTCTTCATGGTGGTGGTGCCGCTCGTCTTCGCCTCCATCTCGCTCGGCGTCGCGAGCCTGGGAGATCTCAAGCGGGTGGGGCGGATCGGCCTGAAGACGCTCGGGTTCTTCTTCGCGACCATGGCCGTCTCGGTGTCGATCGGTCTGCTGCTCGTGCAGATCCTCCAGCCCGGCACGCGCATCTCCCCCGAGACGCGCGCAGAGCTCATGGCCACCTACGCCAGCGACGCCTCGTCCAAGGTGGTGGCGTCGCAGACGGCCACGTTCGGGATTGAAACCCTGGTGGGCATCATTCCGCGCAACCCGGTGGCGGCTGCTGCGAACCTGGAGCTGCTCGGCATCATCTTCTTCGGCATCATCTTCGGCGTGGCGCTGACGATGATCACCGCCGAGCGGGCCCGGCCGATGATCGGCGTGCTCGAGGCGCTCAACGACATCGTCATCAAGATCGTCGAGATCGCGATGAAGCTCGCGCCCTTCGGCGTGGCGGCGCTCATCTTCGGCGTCACCTCGCGCTTCGGGTGGGTGCTCCTCAAGCCGCTGGCCGTCTACGTGACGGTGGTGCTCTGCTCGCTCGCCCTGCACACCATCGTCACCTTCCCGGCCATCCTCCGCTTCATCGTGGGAATCTCTCCGTTCACGTTCTTCTCCCGCGTGAAGGCGCCGATGATCACCGCGTTCTCGACGAGCTCGAGCTCGGCGACGCTCCCCACCTCCATCGCCACGGCCGAGCAGAACCTGGGCGTGCCATCCAAGGTGGCGGGCTTCGTCCTCCCGCTCGGCGCGACGATGAACATGAACGGCACGGCGCTCTTCGAGGGCGTGACGGTCATCTTCCTTGCGCAGGCGTTCGGGGTGACGTTGGACCTGGGTCAGCAGGTGGTCATCCTGATGATGGCGGTGATCACCGCGCTGGGCGCCGCGGGCGTGCCCGGCGGCTCCATTCCGCTGCTCGTCGGTGTCCTGGCGATGTTCGGCGTGCCAGGGGAGGGGATCGCCCTCATCCTCGGGGTGGACAGGGTTCTCGACATGGCGCGCACGGTGGTGAACGTCACGGGCGACCTGGTCGCCACGACGTTCATCGCGAAGTCCGAGAAGCTGTGGAGCGCGGCGGCGGTGCCCGTGCCGGGCGTCGAGGCGGGCGCGGGCGCGCTCGATGAGAGCCCGAACTGGCCCGGGCCCTCCGATGTGCAACCCACGGTCGAGAGGGACGAGCGCTCGCGCCTCCCGTGAGCCGAGGCGCCTCGGGGGAGGACGCCTCAGTAGCTCAGCAGCGCGCAGACCTTCTCCGGGCCCAGCTTCTCCCGGCCCGGCAGGAAGTCGAGGGCGATGAGGAAGCTGTAGCCCACCACCTCCCCGCCGAGCTGCGTCACCAGCTTCGCCGTGGCTCCCGCCGTCCCGCCCGTGGCCAGCAGATCATCCACGATGAGCACCCGGTCCCCGGGCCCCAGCGCGTCCTCGTGGAGCTGCAGCCCGTCGTCCCCATACTCCAGCGCGTAGCGCTCCGTCACCGTGCGGTACGGCAGCTTCCCCGGCTTGCGCGCAGGCGCGAAGCCCGCGTGCAGCGCCAGGGCGATGGGCGCCCCGAGCAGGAAGCCGCGCGCCTCCACGCCCACCACCTTGGTGATGTGCCGGCCGCGGAAGGGCGCCGCCATCGCGTTCACCACCCGCCCGAACAGCCGCGGGTCCGCCAGCACCGGCGTCACGTCCTTGAAGACGATGCCCGGCTTGGGGAAGTCCGGCACGTCGCGGATGGTCGCCTTCACGTCCTCGAGGAGGGTGGAGTCGTGGCCGGGGGTGAACAGCGGAGAGTGATGGCTCATGGGAAGAGCTCCGGGTTGACGCAGTGGGGAGGCTTGCGCCCCTCCAGAGCTGCGAGGAGGTTGTCTACTGCCATGGACGCCATGCGCCCGCGGGTGGAGTGACTCGCGCTTGCGATATGCGGGGCAAGCAGGACGTTGGGTAGCTTCGACAATAGGCTGTCGGCTGACAAGGGCTCCGGGTCCGTCACGTCCAGCGCGGCCCCTCCCAGGTGCCCGCTCGCCAGGGCTTCCTCCAGCGCGGCCTGGTCCACCACCGGCCCTCGCGCCGTGTTCACCAGCAGCGCTCCCGGCTTCATCGTCGCCAGCTCCTCCCGCCCCAGCCAGTGCCGAGTCTCGTCGCACAGCGCCACGTGCAGCGACACGAAGTCCGACTCGGCCATCAGCGTGGCCTTGTCCACCCGCTCCAGCCCCAGCTCCGACTCCAGCTCCGGTTTCGCCCGACGGTTCACATACAGCACCCGCATTCCGAAGCCGCGCGCCCGCCGGGCCACCGCCGCGCCGATCGCCCCCAAACCCACCAGCCCCAGTGTCGCCCCGTGGACATCCACCCCCAGCAGCAGGCTTGGATCCCAGGTCTTCCACCGGCCGGCCCGCACGTAGGCGTCCGCCTCCACCACCCGCCGTGCCAGCCCCAGCAGCAGCGCGAAGGCGAAGTCCGCCGTCGTCTCGGTGAGCACCCCCGGCGTGTTCCCCACCGCCACCCGTCGCGCCGTGCAGGCTGCTACGTCGATGTTGTCGTAGCCCACCGCCACGTTGCTCACTACCCGCAGATGGGGCGCCTCGGCGAGCAGGGGCTCGTCGACGCGGTCGGTCAGCAGGGTGATGAGCCCGTCCGCCTCCCGTGCCTCGGCCAGCAGCACTTCTCGTGGTGGCGGGAGGGGCTGCTCCCACACGCGCAGTGTGGTGAAAGCACCCAGCCGGGCGAGCGCCTCTCCGGGGAGCTGGCGCGTGACGAACACTCTGGGAGGCTTGGGGCGTTGCATGTGGACCCCCGATGCTCGCACGAGGCGAGTCGTATGGTGGAGGACCAAGCGAGCCTCGCTCGGTCTCCTTTCTTCACTTTTCCCACGACGACGGCCGCCCCGTCTGTGGTACTCGAACGGATTCCCCTCACACCGAGGGGGTTGGGATCTGCAAGATCGTGCCCTCGACCGCCGACAACCGAGAAGCCCTTTCCCACCACGATGGCCAGTGGCTGCGCGCCCTCAAGGAGGAGGTTCAGCCGACGACCTTCAAGAAGGGTCGCGAAGTAGCGGAGACCCGCCGCGTCTTCGGCCTGCAGCGTGACGGCGACCGCATCTACGCGCATGTGGCCGGCTCCGACCAGGCTCGCTACGAGGTCGCCCTCCTGGTGGGGGATGGAAAGACCACGTCCCAGTGCTCCTGTCCGTCCTGGAACGTCTACGGGCCGCACTGCAAGCACGTAGTGGCCGCCGCCCTCGTCTACGCCGCGCGTCTGCGGGCCGCTGCCCGGACGTCTCCCGACGCCGAATCCCAGGAGCCCGCTCCCCGCGTCGCTCCGGAAGCGGAGCTGGTGAGCCTCCCCGCGCTGACCAAGGTGGAGAGCTGGCTGGGCCTCTCCTCCCTGCCGGACTACGAGTTCCTCTACCGGCTCACCGCCTCCAATACCGGCCCCGGTGGTCGCCACTGGGTGCTGGACGTGCGCCGCCAGGACGCCCAGATGAAGGGGCCCGTCCACGTCAAGCGCATGCTCCAGGCCGGCACTCGCATCTCCCCGGCCGACGAGCGCGTCTTCCTCGTGCTCGCCCGGCATGAGATCCGCTACGACTCGCGCGTCGTCCTCTCCGATGACGATCTGGGCGAGCTGGTCGAACTGCTGCGCCACCGCCGCGTCATCTACCGCGGCACCGCGCTTGTCTTCTCCGACCAGCCGGTGAGGCCGCAGATCCACCTCGAGTCCCGCCCGGACGGCGCCACCGCCCGAATCGAGCTGCTGTTGCCGGACGGCGTCAGCGTGTCGCTCAAGGAGGTCATCCTCCTGGCGGGCCTGCGCACATGGGTCATCACCGGACAGTCGATCCATGCGGTGGAGCCCGAGCTGCCGCCGCGCCTGCTTCGCAAGTGGCTGCTCGAGCCCAGCATGTCCTTCCCGGTGGGACAGCTCGACCGGGTGCTCACCTTCTTCGCCGCCCACCTGCCGCGCTTCCAGATGGGGCTCAAGGCGGATGACATCGAGGTGGACGAGGACGTGGAGCCTCGCTTCCTCCTCACCCTGGAGGGGTCCTCCGAGCGGGTGCGCTGCCAGCTCGCCGCGCGTTACGGTCAGACCACCGTTCCCGTCTCTCCCACTGCCGCTCACCTGGGCTATGCCAGCGGCGTGGGCAACGACGGCCGCAAGCTGTACCGTCGCCGCGAGGAGCTCGAGCGCGCCGCGGGCCGGCTGCTGACGGAGATCGGCCTGCGCTACGACGGCAATACCCACGCCTACGAGGGCAGCGGCGACACGGCCATCGAGTTCTGGGCGCGCGGCCTCGCCTCGTTGCCCGAGTCCTGGGAGCGCTACGGCGCGCAGACTCCGAAGGTGCGCCTGCGGCCCAGGCTCAAGCCCCGCATCCGGGTGGGCATGAGCGGGGTGAGCTGGTTCGATCTGGATGCCGAGTTCGTCACCGACGACCAGGCGGTGGATCTGGGCGCGGTGCGTATGTGGCTGGAGTCGGGCCGCCGCTTCGTCCCCCTCAAGGACGGCACCTTCGCCGAGGCGAATCCGGAGGAGCTCAAGCGCGCCGCGGACCTGCTGGAGGAGGCCGGCGCCCTGCCGGGCCGCACCCGTACCCGCCTGCCGCTGCACCAGGCCGTCGCGTTGGATCTGCTGGTCGATCTGGGCGAGTTCACCGAGGTGGAGACCCGCGCCCGCCAGGCCATGCTCGAGCTACGCGACACGGCCGGCGTGCCCAAGGTGGCCGTGCCCGAAGGGCTCAACGCCACCCTGCGTCACTACCAGGAGGCCGGCCTCTCCTGGCTGTGGTTCCTCCACCGCCACGGCCTCTCCGGCATCCTCGCGGATGACATGGGCCTCGGGAAGACGGTCCAATCCCTCAGCCTCCTCCAGAAGGTGGTCCGGGAGGAGGGCCGCAAGCCCTCGCTGGTGGTGGCCCCCACCAGCGTGCTGGCCAACTGGGAGCGCGAGGCCGAGCGCTTCACCCCCAATCTGAAGGTCATCATCTGGCACGGGCAGGATCGCAAGGAGCGCGTGGAGGATCTCAAGGACGCTGACATCGTCCTCACCTCGTACGCGCTGGTGCGGAGGGATCTCGAGGAGCTCGGCCAGATCGGCTTCCGCTACGTCATCCTCGACGAGGCGCAGAACATCAAGAACGCGGACAGCGCCACCGCCCAGGCGTGCAAGTCGCTCCCCAGCGACACGCGCCTGGCTCTCACCGGCACCCCGCTGGAGAACCGCCTCAGCGAGCTGTGGAGCCTCTTCGACTTCCTCATGCCGGGCTTCCTCGGCAGCGCCGAGGGCTTCAGCGATCGCTTCGAGCAGCCCATCCAGGTGGCCAACGACGCCTCCGTGCGAGACCGTCTGCGCCGCCGCATCCAGCCCTTCATCCTCCGCCGCCTGAAGACCGAGGTGGCGAAGGACCTTCCGCCCAAGACGGAGAGCGTGGCCTGGTGCGAGATGGAGCCCGGCCAGGCCGCTCTCTATCGCGAGGTGCTCGATGAGAGCCGCCGCAAGGTGAGCGAGTCCATCGAGCGCGTGGGCTTCAAGCGCAGCCGTGTCTCCATCCTCGCGGCCCTCATGCGCCTGCGCCAGGTGTGCTGTGATCCGCGCCTGCTCAAGATGCCGCCCGACACCCTGCTGCCACCCAGCGCCAAGCTGGAGCGCTTCGGCCAGCTCGTGGACGATCTCGTCTC
>QKJM01000476.1 GCA_003249315.1 Archangium sp. | reverse complement strand
GGATGAGATCGTCTGCGTCTACCCCGCCACCTTCATGATGGCGGTGGGCGAGTTCTACGACGACTTCAGCCAGACGACGGACTCGGAGGTGCGGGAGCTGCTGGCGAGCGCGAGGGAGCAGCGCATGCAGGGCCGGGGGGCAGCGATGGAGGCGGGAGACATCTGGTGGACCTGAGCGTGAGAGGAGGAAGCCATGGCGGTGGAGCGTGAAATCGAGCTGGTGGTGGGACGAGGCGCGAGGATCGGCGGGATGCTGGCGGTGCCCGAGGGGGCGCGGGGGCTGGTCGTCTTCGCGCACGGGAGCGGCAGCAGCCGGCACAGCCCGCGCAACCGCTTCGTGGCGTACTCGCTGCGGCGGATGGGGCTGGGGACGCTGCTGTTCGATTTGCTGACGCTGGAGGAGGAGGCCATCGACGAGCAGACGGCCGAGCTGCGCTTCGACATCGGCTTCCTGGCGAAGCGGCTGGGGGAGGTGACGGACTGGGTGTTCGCGCACCCGGAGCTGAGCTACATGCGGGTGGGGTACTTCGGCTCGAGCACGGGAGCGGCGGCGGCGCTGGTGGCGGCGGCGGATCGGACGGAGGCCATCGGCGCGGTGGTGTCGCGAGGCGGGAGACCGGACCTGGCGGGTGACGCGCTGGAGCGGGTGGTGGCGCCGACGCTATTGATTGTCGGCGGCGCGGACTCGGTGGTGATTCAGCTCAACCAGGAGGCGCTGCTGCGGCTGAGGTCGCCGAAGTCCCTGGAGATAGTACCCGGGGCGACGCACCTCTTCTCGGAGCCCGGAGCGTTGAACCAGGTGGCGGAGCTGGCCGGTGGCTGGTTCACACGCTACCTCGGCGCGCCGCTGGAACTGGAAGTGAGTCCCTGAGCACCCAACACCCCTCTCCCTCTGGGAGAGGGACGGGGTGAGGGTGTCACGGGCCCCGGGTTGAACCCATGTTGGGAGACTCCGTGCAACGGACAACGCACCACAGCGCCCCGGAGGGAGGCACCCGCTGGGGCCACCTGCGCCATGGCTCGGACATCGGCGTCTGGGGCAGGGGGCGGACGAAGGAGGAGGCCTTCGAGCAGGCGGGGGTGGCGCTGTGCGCGGTGGTGACGGAGCCGGAGCGGGTGGCGCCGCGGGAGGCGGTGGAGGTGCGCTGCGAGGCCCCGGACGAGGAGCTGCTCTTCGCGGACTGGCTCAACGCGCTCATCTACGAGATGTCGGCGCGGAGGATGCTCTTCAGCCGCTTCCAGGTGCGGCTGGAGGGCAACCGGCTGGAGGGCCGCGCGTGGGGCGAGCCGGTGGAGGTGGCGCGGCACGAGCCGGCGGTGGAGGTGAAGGCGGCGACGCTGACGGAGCTGGAGGTGAGGCGGGAGCCGGACGGGCAGTGGCGCGCGCAGTGCGTGGTCGACGTGTGACGCCGGCCGCGCGGAGGAGCAGCGATGGAGCTTTCACGCGTCAGCGGGCACGGGCCCTCGGAGTGGTGGATAGAGCCGCACGGAGAGATGCGGGTGCCGGTGGTGGTGTACGCCACGGAGTCGCTGGTGCGGGAGATGGACGAGAAGGTGCTCGAGCAGGCGTGCAACGTGGCGAGCCTGCCGGGCATCGTGAAGGCGGCGTACGCGATGCCGGACGCGCACTGGGGTTATGGCTTCCCCATTGGCGGGGTGGCGGCCTTCGACGAGGAGGAGGGCGTCATCTCCGCGGGAGGCGTGGGCTTCGACATCTCCTGCGGGGTCCGGCTGCTGGAGACGCCGCTGACGCGCGAGCAGCTCGAGCCGCTGAAGGAGCTGCTGGCGAACGCGCTCTACCACGCGGTGCCGGTGGGGGTGGGGAGCCGGGGACGACTGCACCTGGACGAGGCGGGGCTGGACGCGATGCTGGCGGGGGGCGCGCGCTGGGCGGTGGAGCGAGGCTTTGGCACGGCGGCGGA
This sequence comes from Archangium sp., assembly GCA_003249315.1. Taxonomy (GTDB): domain Bacteria; phylum Myxococcota; class Myxococcia; order Myxococcales; family Myxococcaceae; genus QKJM01. Next base: position 11,339 of record QKJM01000476.1, on the reverse strand, counting down.
CCTGCCTCGCATCGAGGAGGGCGGGTGCATGGCCGGGGCGCGGCCCGAGTACGTGTCGATGCGGGCGCGGCAGCGGCAGGCGGACGAGATGGGGACGCTGGGCTCGGGCAACCACTACCTGGAGGTGCAGCACGTGGTGCATGTGGAGGACGCGGCGCTGGCGGAGGCGTACGGGCTGCGCGAGGGACAGGTGGTGGTGAGCATCCACTGCGGCTCCCGGGGGCTGGGGCACCAGATAGGCACCGAGTACCTGCGGGAGATGGCGGTGGAGGCGGCGAAGCATGGCATCCACCTGCCGGATCGGGAGCTGGCGTGCGCGCCCATCCGCTCGCGGGTGGGGCAGGAGTACCTGGGGGCGATGCGGGCGGGCATCAACTGCGCGCTGGCCAACCGGCAGATCATCACCCACCTGGTGCGCGAGGTGTTCGAGCGGGTGACGGGGGTGAGGGAGCTGCGGCTGCTCTTCGACGTGTCGCACAACACGTGCAAGGAGGAGGAGCACGAGGTGGACGGGCGGAGGCGGCGGCTCTTCGTACACCGCAAGGGGGCGACGCGGGCCTTCGGACCGGGGCACCCGGATCTGCCCGCGGAGCTGCGGGCGGTGGGGCAGCCGGTGCTGATTGGAGGGAGCATGGGGACGGCCTCCTACGTGCTGGCGGGGACGCGGGAGAGCGAGGCGCGGGCCTTCAGCTCCTCGGCGCACGGGGCGGGGCGGTGCAAGAGCCGGCACGAGGCGCTGCGCGAGTGGCGGGGGCGGGAGCTGGTGGAGTCGCTGCGGCGCCAGGGCATCCTCATCCGCAGCCCCTCGCTGCGAGGCGTGGCCGAGGAGGCCCCCGGGGCCTACAAGGATGTGGTGGAGGTGGTGGACGCCGCGGAGGAGGCGGGGCTCTCGCACAAGGTGGCGAGGCTGGAGCCGCTGGCCTGCATCAAGGGGTGACTGGAGGACAACCCGGGCTAGACTGACCAGATGCCAGGGCCTCTGGCCCCGCTCGTGGAAGGTGACATGTCGGCTCCTGCTTCCCCCCTGTGCTTCGTGTGGCTCGACCTGGAGATGACGGGGTTGGACCCCGACGAGTCCGCCATCATCGAGGTTGGCGTCATCATCACTGGCCCGGACCTGGTTCCGCGGGCGGAGCTGGAGCGGGTCATCTGGCAGCCGGACGAGGTGCTGGCGCGGATGGAGCCGGTGGTGAAGGAGATGCACACACGCAACGGGTTGCTGCGTCGGGTGCGCGAGTCGTCCACCTCGCTACGGGTGGCGGAGCGGGACGTGGTGGCGCTGGTGTCGCAGCACTGCGCGCTGGGGGAGGGGATTCTCTGTGGCAACTCCATCCACACGGATCGGCGCTTCCTGGTGAAGTACATGCCGATGCTGGACCGCTACCTTCACTACCGGATGGTGGACGTGACGAGCCTGAAGGTGCTGGGCCACGCCTGGTACCCGGACATGGTGCCGCTGAAGAAGACGAGCACGGCGCACACCGCCCTCGCGGACCTGCGCGCCAGCCTCGCCGAGCTGGCCCACTACCGCACCCATCTCTTCCGTCCGGACTGACTCAGTCCCGCGCGTGCTCCAACTCCGCGGACACCGTCTCCAGCAGATCATCCAGCTCGAAGGGCTTGGCGAGGAAGCGGCTCCCCTGCAGCTCCGTCTTCGACACCCTGCCCGCGCTCATCACGACCACCGGAATCTTTTGCAGCTCCGGGTCCTCCTTGAGTCGGCGCAGCATCTCCTGGCCGTCCATCACCGGCATCATCATGTCCAGGAGGATGAGGTCCGGTCGCTCGGAGACGGTGCGCTCCAGGCCCTCGGCGCCATTGGCGGCCGTGGTCACCTCGTAGCCCTCCACGGCGAGGATGTCCGTGAGGGCCTCGAGGATGGCCATCTCGTCGTCCACCACCAGGAGCTTGCTCATGAGCGGCTCCGACGGCGGGCGGGCGGGCGAGGGCCCGGCTTGCGCGGCTGCTTCTTCTTCGGCCGCCGCGGTCGGGCCTGTCCGGTGAGGATGGCCTCGGCGCTCTCGGAGTTCGCCGCCACCTCGATGCCCTGGGCGCTGATGGAGAACTCGCGCAGCGCCGGGTCGTACTCACTCGCTCGCATCTTGATGATGGAGAGGAGCCGGTAGTGTTGCGAGCGCAGCTCCGCGTAGCGAAGGGCGAGGAGGTTGTCGACGAGCGCCTCGCTGACGTCGAGCGGTGCTTCCAGAGGGAAGCAGGGGGGAATGGTGCTCCCCCTCGTCACCAGCAGGGTGACGTCGAGGTCATACAGTTGGTTGAGCAGCGCGGCGAGCAGGTCGTTCATTCGCTCGGGGGCGAACGACGCCCGGATGAAGGGCTCCAGGCCATCGAGCACCAGCCGCCGCACCTGGTGCCGCTTCACCAGGTCCAGCAGGTCATGCGCGAGCTTGTCCGGGAGCATCTCCACGGGCGCCCGGCTCTCCAGCAACAGGCGCCCCGCGTCCACCGACGGACGCAGGTTCAAGCCCACCCCGGCGGCCTTCGCCAGCAGCCGCGTGTCGGTCTCCCAGAAGCCGAAGTACAGGCCGGGCTCGTCCCGGCGCGCCCCGGCCTCCAGGAAGTACAGCCCCAGCAGCGTCTTGCCGCTGCCGGGAGGGCCTTGCAGCAGGGTGCTCGAGCAGGCCGGCAGCCCGCCTCCGAGCATCGCGTCCAGCCGAGGTACACCCGATTCCAGCCTCCGTCCGGGCTCGGGCTCCCGTCGGGGCTGCTCCTGGTAGAGGGACTCGATGCGCGGGTACACCACCAGCCCGCTGTCGAGAATCTCGAAGGTGTGGCGCCCGGTGAGGTGGGGGCCGCCGCGCATCTTCGGCACCTCCAGGGTGCGCACCGACCGCAGCCCCGTCTGCTGCGCGCCCAGCAGCACCAGCCCATCCGCGATGGTGAACTGAGGATCCGTCAGGTAGTCCTGTGTATTGGTGAGGATGAGGGTGGTGCAGCCGGCGAACGCGTTGTGTACCCCCAGCGAGTGGAGGAACTCGCGGAAGGCCAGGGTGGTGTCGGCGCTCTCCTGGGCAGCGAGCAGCCCGTCCACCACCAGCACCGAGGCCTGGTGCTCCCTCACCGAGCGGTAGAGCAGCCGGGCCAGCCCGTCCAGGCCCTCTGTCTTGAGCGGGGCGTAGCCGCTGACGTAGTGGAGCGACTGACCGATGACCTCCCGCTGGAAGAAGGAGAGCTGTTCCAGGTGGGCCATCATCCGCCCGTGGGACTCGGCCAGCAGGGTGACGTAGACGGCGTGCTCGCCACGCGTCACGTGAGAGAAGCAGAACTGGTTGCCGAGGATCGTCTTCCCCGCGCCCGGGCCGCCCGTCACCATATAGGTGCCCCCGTGCAGCCAGCCTCCACCGAGGAGGGTGTCCAGCCCGGGGATTCCAGTGGGGACTCGATGAAGGGGCGCCTCGGATGGCTCTCCTGGATTCACGCGAACACCTCTTCCTGGTGGGTAAACTAGGGACTCGCGTCGTACCGGGGGGACATTTCCGCTGCGAATGTCCGAAGGTGTCCTCTCGTGCAGGGGAGTGTTGACTATTCGACCTGTCGGCAGCGGCTGCTGTCCGGGCCTCGGGCTCGGGAGCTTAGCGAGGTGTCGAGACGGAGCTCCACTGGATGGGTCCGAGCGGCGCCTGCTGCTGCTCCAATATTTCATTTATCTCACTGCTGATGCGCAGCACTCGCCCCTGTGTGTCCAGGGCCTGCAACTCTCCGTCGACCTGGCCGACGAGCTGGCCGGCGTTCATGTCCACCAGCAGGCCCCCGGCGTAGACGAAGCTCCCCGCCGCCATCAGTCCGTACGCCTCCTGCTGGCCGAGCTCGCGCTTCTCTCCGGTGGCGACGTCGAAGAACCAGAGACGCCGGCTCCGGTCGGACTCGGACGCCTGGACCACCAGGGCACGCGTTCCTTCGGTGTAATGCACCTCGCCCGGCACCGGAATCGGATGCACGGTACGCTTCTCCAGGTCCACCACGCTCTGTGTGGACAGGGCGGGTGCGCCGTCGGCCTGGGTGGTGGGTGTCACCGGATATAGCAGGGTGGGCTCCTGGTAGAGCGACTCGCGTCGGGGTGGCTCGACGGACAGCCCGAGCGGCTGGTGAACCGTGGCGCCATGCAGCTCGAGCGCGTTGCCCTGGGCGGTGCAGCTCACGAGGAGTTGCTTGCGCTCGACGTCCACGTAGTGGATGGCGCCACGGCAGCTCGTGGGGACCCATTCGGTGCGCTGTCCCTGGACGTTCTCGACGAACAGTGCGCCCTGCTCGTCCCGGCGCAGCACGGAGTCACCCACGGGCCGGAGGACGTCGCTCATCTGGAAGCGAGGTCCGCCGGTGACCGGGGCCACTACGTAGTCAGGCCTGTCCCCGGTATAGCCATACCGGCCGTAGGACATGATGGGACCGCGGCAGAACCGGGGAGAGAGCGAGGTATTCACCTGCGGCCAGGTCAGCTTGCCATCGCCATCGGTGTCCTCGGTGAGCACGCCGAACATCGCCCAGTCACCCTCGGGGAAGAGCGAGGCTTCTCCCAACTCGCCAGGGCCATGCGGTACCTCCTGCCGTCGGCCGTCCTCCAGGTGGATGAGGGTGGCGTGAGTCCGCTGTTCCGGTTCTCCCGACACCAGCAGCAGGCGTCTGCCATCGAGCGAGAAGGAGACGGGCAGGGCCGAGCCGGGGGCGGTGCTATCGGGGAAGGTGCCGGGCGCGGCCAGCTCGGTGTCCTGGCCCGTGTGCGTGTCGAGGAGCCGGAGCGAGCCGCCTCGGACCACCACGAGGTAGCGTCCGGTCGGGTCCGAGGTGAGGAAGTCATCGAGGCGCTCGCCCTCACCGGGCTCGAGGAACAGGTAGGGGAGGAGTGCGTCACCGCGGGTGCCGCCATGCAGGTTGTAGAGGACTTCCAGCTTGCCATCGCCGTTGGTGTCCTCGCGCGCCTGGCAGGCGACGACCCAGCGCCCGTCCGAGGCGGCCGCCTGGAAGACGAAGGGGTGGGGCGTGCCAATGGGCCCCTCCGCCTGCTGGAGGCCGGTGGGGGGAGCTGTGGTGATAGAGGTTTGCGCTCTCTGGGCCGCGCAGGCGGGCAGGAGCAGGGCTGAAGCGATCAGCGCGCGGAGGTTCATGGCGCGAGGTTGGCGGGGGGCTCGAAAGGGTGTCAAAGATTTCGCGTAGCACCCGTTTCGCCGGGTGGCGATGTGCCCAGAATCCATCAGTGCGCGTCGACTCCCTTGGAGTGCCACTCGAGCTACGGAGTCGCCTCCGCGGGTGGCCTGTCAGCGCGTGGTAGCCTGGGGCTCGTGCGCTCCTGGTTCTCATCGTGTGCTCTCAGGCTCCTCGTCCTGCTGCTGACTGCTTGCGCCTCCTCCACATCCTCTCTTCGCGAGGACTTCGAAGCTCCCGAGGTCTATGCTTCCTGGGAGCGCGCCCAATCGGACCCTGGCTGCGTGGTGCTCCTGTGTGACGAGGAGCCTTGCTCCCTCTGGCGCTGACAGGACGTGGAGGCGGGACACGACTCTTCCGTGCAGTTCGTGCGCGCGCCGCTGGTTTTGCGCCCTCCGTCCTTCAGCTCACCATGCTGATGGACTTCTCCACCGTCATCGTCTGCTCCGAGCGCTTCGTCACTGCCTGTCAGCGCCTGGGGCTCGATGGCGTTGCCTTCCTGCCGCTCCTCGTGCGGTGACAGCGCCTGCTGGGCTCACTCCGCACGCTGGGCAACACCGACCGCCTGCATCCCGGCCGACTCGAATTCTCTGACACCTTCCCGGGGGCCCGGGGGCCCGTGGGACTCGGCCAGCAGGGTGACGTAGACGGCGTGTTCACCACGCGCCACGTGAGAGAAGCAGAACTGGTTGCCGAGGATCGTCTTCCCCGCGCCCGGGCCGCCCGTCACCATATAGGTGCCCCGTGCAGCCAGCCTCCACCGAGGAGGGTGTCCAACTCGGGGATTCCAGTGGGGACTCGATGAAGGGGCGCCTCGGATGGCTCTCCTGGCACGCGAACACCTCGTCCTGGTGGGTAAACCAGGGACTCGCGTCGCACCTGGGGGGGATTTCCGCTGCGAGTGTCCGAAGGTGTCCGATCGTGCAGGAAAGTGTCGGCTACTCGACCCTTCGTTCGAGCGCGTCACGCGTCTACCTGAAGAGTGCCTCCAACAGCGAGCGAGCTTCCTGGGCCTGTCGCCGTCCGGCGTCGATGCGCACCAGCTCGTGGACGTTCACCCGGATGAGCAGCACGAGGAAGATGATGCGCGCCGTGAGGAGGAGGGATATCGAGAAGACCGGCGCGTACAGCCCCCGCCGCCGGCCGAGCGGCACCAGGCTCAGCAGGGTGAAGGCGAGCGCAGTGTTGAAGGCCCTCCTGCCCGGTATCTGGCCCGGAAGCGCGCTCTTGTCCTCGAGCTACATGAAGCCCCCACCTGGAAAATGAAAAAGGCCCAGGCTCGCTGAGGAGACTGGGCCCGGAGGGGTGCTGACGGACGCGCCTTAGATGGGGCGGACGTTCTGCGCCTGCAGTCCCTTGGGGCCGCGGGCAACGTCGAACTCGACCCTCTGCCCTTCCTGCAGCGAGCGGAAGCCATCGGTCTGGATCGCAGTGTGGTGGCAGAAGAGGTCATCGCCCCCGCCGTCCTGCGTGATGAAACCGAAGCCCTTCGCGTCGTTGAACCACTTCACGGTACCAGTTGCCATTTACTCGTCTTCTTTCTTGTCCAGCCCCAATGACCGGTGCTGGAGGCCGCTTCCCTTCGAGGAACGGCCCAGGCTGTATGCCACGTTTCGGGGCTGGCGCCTAGGGCACCCCCTCCGAATGTTTCCGAAGCCCCTGGCTCGGGCGCTCAGCGAGGTGTCGAGACGGAGGCGCCTGTTGCTCCTCCAACATCTCACTGAGGTAGCGTCCCGTCGGGTCCGAGGAGAGGAGGTCGTCGAGGCGCTCGCCCTCACCGGGCTCGAGGAACAGGTAGGGGAGGAGTGCGTCACCGCGGGGGTCTCCGTGCGTACTGGACCTCCAGCGTGCCATCGCCGTTGGTGTCCTCGCGCGCCTGGCAGGCGACGACCCCGTGCCGTCCTCCGTGTCCGCGCTGCGGTCGTCTGGGCCTCTCGCTGCCCAAGGAGCGCCTGCTGGATGCTGCCGCCCTGCCGGCCCACCTGGACCTCTTCCGCCTGATGGACTTCTCCACCGTCATCGTCTGCTCCGAGCGCTTCGTCACTGCCTGTCAGCGCCTGGGGCTCGATGGCGTTGCCTTCCTGCCGCTCCTCGTGCGGTGACAGCGCCTGCTGGGCTCACCCCGCACGCTGGGCAACACCGACCGCCTGCATCTCGGCCGACTCGAATTCTCTGACACCTTCCCGGGGGGGAGAGACGGAGACGGGCAGGTCCGAGCCGGGGGCGGTCCTGTCGGGGACGGTGCCGCTACCCTGCCTTCAGTCACCACTGCACCACCGCTGGCCAGTTTCCCTGCGTGAAGAGCGGCTGCAGGCGCCTGCGTAGCGGCGCCTTGTCGGCGGTTCGCAGGAACTTCTCGACGCTAGCGCAGAGGAGCATCTCCTCGGCGTGAACAGCGCGCTGGAGCACGCCGTCATCCCCACCTTGGAGCAGGCGTTGCGCGCTGCGCCGGCGGACCCACGCCGCCTGGCGCAACAACGCCTCCGGCAGCAGCCTCAGACAGTCCTCTACCTGCTGCAGGTAGCGTTGCTCGTTCATGTGCGGATATGCGCCGTCCGTGCCGATGTCGTCGATTTCCTGGTCATGCAGGGGCTGCCCGGGGTTGGTCGGGTAGCGAAGCTCGAGACCGAGGCACTCCTGGATGTAGGACAGGAACCCGTCGAAGACACCGGTGATGAACAGGTGCAGGTTCGCACGTGACCATCCCAGCGACGCACCGAAGCGATGGGTGAGCACCGAGTAGGCGGCCAGGCGCACCATGTGCGGCGCCGGGTACTGGCCACTGGAAGTGTTGCGCAAGACATGGCGGACGTTCGCGCCCTGCTCGTCGCAGAGGGCCCGGTAGACGGTCAGGCCCTTGTCGTTCGTGAAGCGCACATAGTCCCTGATGTAGTCGTCGTGCCAGGAGGTGTCGCCCAGGTCCCGCGCGACGAATTGCCGGACCCCGTGCCCGGCGAAGCCGAGCACGAAGTTCTGCGCGTTGGCCGAGGTATGCACCAGCCCGTAGTTGAGGAATATTCGAGCCTTGGCTCGGCCGAGTGGAACCGCGAAGGCGTTTCGCCAGAAAGCGCACCGGTCCGCCTCCGAGGCGGCCCTGTCGAAGTGCTGACGCGCATAGGGGATTGCCTGCCCGGGGAGGTACTGGAAACGAGGGACCATGCACGAAAGCTCCCTCACCTGGAAGCCGTCGCGCCGTCCGTCCCTCAGTGGCGCGGTGATGGTCAGGATCTCCGTCTGCACCCCGAACGTGGTGTCGCGGTTGGGCAGTCCTCGCACGACGTTGGAGCGCAGCATGGCCATGCTCGAGTTGCTCTCGAGCGCGTGCTTGTTGCCCGCTCCGGGGCCCTCGTAGGTGCTGCCCACGTAGTTGACACCGGTCTTGATGGAGTACAGGCGGTAGGGCGCTCCATTCACCTGGATGCCTTGTGGACTGGCAGCGTGGCCGGGATCCCTCACGAGCCCGACGAAGCGAGGGGGAGCTCCCTGGGCACGGTTGAGCCACTGATTCAGCGAGGTCCACTCCGCGGGGTGGACCGCGCGGTTGTGGTTGTTCACCGCGGTTTCCAGGCGCGCATCCGCCCCGGGAAAGCGGGGAAGCGCCTGGAGGTTCTGGGGATTGAGTGGCACCAGGGCCAGATTGCTGCGAGAGGCCGTGCTGAAGCGGGTCATCTCGAAGAACCTCGGGTTCTGCGAGCGCAGGTTCGGGTCGATCGAATCCCAGCTCAAGCTGTCTCGCGGCGAGGAGTCTCCGGGGTTGAAGGGAAAACGGACCACATTGAGGTTGGGTGGGATGAAAAGCGAGATGACCGCGGCGTGCTGCTGTGCGATGCCCACCCCCTTCTCGATCGTGATGCCTCCTATCTTGCGCGCCTCCCACAGCACGAAGCGCTTCCGGGTATCAGTCTTGGCGTAGGCCGGCTCGTTGGCGAGGCACTCCAGGGAGACCCAGTCGCGCGGCGCGCTGTTCAACCCTTGCTGGATGAGCGCGGGAATACCATTCCATACCTGCTGCGCCTGAAGCAGTCTCTGTGCGGCGGCCTGGGCGAGTTGCTGTCGTCGCTGAGCGAGTTCCTGTAGATTGATCATATGAGCATCCGGAACAGTCGTACTTCGCTGTAGTCGAGCAGGCTTCTACAGATGAGAGGGTATCATCACCCCAGTGCTCGGTCGAGGCACGGGGGCGCGTTCCTGGAGGCCCAAGCCATGGAGAGTCAAGGCCTCAACCTCCCGGAGCGACGGGAGATGGAGGGTCTCTGAATTGAAGCATTCTGGGAGTTCAGCGAAATGGCGGCAAGCTGTAGCGACTCTTCCGCCTGGGAGTTCTCCTGGAATGTCTGACTTTTCCTTCGCTCACCTACCCCTGCGTCAGCCGCTCGCGCAGCAGGTGCTTCTGCACCTTGCCCAGCGCGTTGCGCGGCAGGGACTCGGCGAGCACGACGCGGCGGGGCTTCTTGAAGCTGGCCAGCCGCTCCTTGCACCAGTCGGCGAGCACCTGCGGCTTGGGCGGGGGCTGCTCCGGGCGCGGCACCACCACCGCCACCACCTGCTCGCCGAAGTCCGCGTCCGGCAGGCCCAGCACCGCCACCTCGGCTACCGCCGGGTGCGTGGCCAGCACCTCCTCCACCTCGCGCGGGTACACGTTGAAGCCTCCGCTGATGATGAGCTCTCGCGCGCGCCCCGTGATGTGGAAGTAGCCCTCCGCGTCGCACATCCCGAGGTCCCCCGTGCGGAACCACCCCTCCGCGTCGAAGGACTCCGCCGTGGCGTCTGGACGCTGCCAGTAGCCGGCGAAGACGTGGGGGCCTCGTACTTCTATCTCCCCCGTCTCCCCCGCTGGCAGCGGCTCGCGCGTGCGTACGTCCACCACTCGCGCCTCCTGCCCCGGGAAGGGCATCCCCACCGTGCCCGGTCGCCGCTCTCCCTCGTACGGATTCGTGGTGTTCATGAGGGTCTCCGTCATCCCGTAGCGCTCCAGGATTCGCTCTCCGAACACCTCCTCCACCTCGTGGAAGAGCTGGGGGCTCAGGGGCGCGGAGCCCGAGACCATGAGACGCAACGGCCTTGGGCTCGCGCCCGTGCGGCGGGCCTCCTCCACCAGCCGCCCATACATCGTCGGCACCCCGAAGAAGAGCGTCGGCGGGCGCTCCGCGCACAGGGCCTCCAGCACCTCGGAGGCGACGAAGCGACGGCGCAAATCCACGCTCGCGCCCGTGAGGAGGGTGCCGTGCAGGCCCACCATCAGCCCGTGGGTGTGGAAGAGGGGAAGGGTGAGCAGCAGCCTGTCCCACTCCGTCCAACCCCAGGCCTCCGTGACGGCGCGCGCGTTGGCCAGCAGGTTGCGGTGCCTCAGCATCGCCCCCTTCGAGCGACCCGTCGTTCCCGAGGTGTAGCCCAGCACCGCGAGCTGGTCGCCCTCGGGCAGGGGGAGGGTGGTCGTGGCGTCCCCCTCGGCGAGCAGCGCTTCCATCTCCACCGTGGGCCACGGTCCGGGCGCGGTGGAGGCCTCCGTGGTGACGAGCCATTCCAGCGCGGGCAACTGCTCCTTCAGCGGCGCGAGCTCCGCCGCCCCGGCGGCCCCCGTGACGCAGACGCGCGCCCCCGAGTCGGCCAGGATGTGGCTCAGCTCCACCTGCCGGTACGCAGTGTTGACCAGGACCACGACGCCCCCGGCGTACAGCGTTCCCAGGTAGGCCACCACGAAGTCGGGGCTGTTCTCCAGGAAGAGGGCCACGCGCTCGCCGGGCCGAAGCCCTCGGCGTTGCATCGCGCTGGCGAAGGCGGTGACTCGCTCGGCGAGCCGCCCGTAGGTGAAGTGCTGGTGCTCGAAGGTCAGCGCCATCCGCGCGGGCGTCTGGCGGGCGTGGGAGAGGAAGACGTCGAGAAGTGTGGACGACATGCGCCGGAGACTAGCGCCTCCGGTGCGTGCGCTTCCCGGTTTCTGGAGCCCGTCTCGTCCCGGGAGTAGTGTGCATGGCTGGTCGGAGTGCTCGTATGCGAGCGGGTGCCTCGGCTCTATCTGTCACCTCCGCCGTGGGAGTCGCCGTGGGAATCGCCCGCATCCTGGGATTCATGCTCATCGTCGCCGGCACCGTGTTCCTCGTGAGCGCCTACCGGGCCACCGGCTCGCTCTCCGAGCGCGCCTCGGAGCTCGTCACTGGCCGCTACTCCGAGCGCACCCAGAG
>QKJM01000133.1 GCA_003249315.1 Archangium sp. | reverse complement strand
CACCCGGAAGTGTCTTCCCGGGCCCGGGCCTGACATCTGGATTCTGGATTCCAGACTCGGGACGAGAGGCCCAGGGTCTTGAGCTTCTGGTACAGCGAGCTGCGTGGAATGCCCAGCCGGTGGGCGGCCCGCCCCACGTGCCCTCTCTCGGCGGCGAGCATCCGCTCGATGTGGCGGCGCTCCACTTCACGCAACGTCAGGTCCAGCGCCCCTGGTGGGGCGGGTGGGGGAGCGAGCACCCGGGCGATGGCATGGTTGAAGTGCAGGTCCGTCGGCCGCAGGTGCGAGGTGGAGGACAGGAGCACGGCTCGCTCCAGCACGTTGCGCAGCTCGCGGATGTTGCCGGGCCAGGAGTAGGCGCACAGCGCGGCCTCGGCGCCGGGGGTGAGCTCCAGTTCGGGGCGGCCGAGTTCGCGGGAGAGTCGCTCGAGCAGGGCCCGGGCGATGGCGGGGACGTCCTCGGGGCGCTCGCGCAGGGGTGGGATTCGCAGCGGCAGGGTGCTGATGCGGAAGTACAGGTCGCTCCGGAAGCGCTGGGCGCGCACGGACTCGGCGAGATCCTGGTGGGTGGCGGCGACGAGGCGCACGTCCACCGTGCGGTCCTCCACCTCGCCCAACCGGCGGAAGCGCTTCTCCTCCAGCACCTTGAGGAGGCGGGGCTGCACCTGGAGCTCCATGTCTCCAATCTCGTCGAGGAACACGGTGCCGCGATGGGCCACCTCCAGCAGTCCCTGCTTGCGGCTGACGGCCCCGGTGAAGGCTCCGCGCTCATGGCCGAAGAGCTCCGTCTCGAGGAACTGGAGCGACAGCCCGGCGCAGTTGAGCTGCACCAGGGGATCTCCCGCGCGAGGGCCATTCAGGTGCAGCCAGATGGCGAGCACACCCTTGCCCGTGCCCGTCTCCCCCTGGAGGAGGACGGGACTGTCGCTGTCCAGTACGCGGTGCGCGGTGGCCTCCAGAGCGCGGATGGCGCGGCTCTCGCCGAGGAAGGGATTGAGTGTTCCCGAGCAGCTCGTGGCCAGGGGCTGCTGGCGGTGCCGCGTCCGCCGGGTCTCCACCGTGGATGGGAGGCGCACGCGGAGCTCGGCGCCCTCGTCGGAGAGAGAGGGGTCGGACGAGTCCTCGGACGTCTGTCCTTCCGAGGCCCCGGGGTCGAGGTCCGGAGGGTGGATGGAGTGGAGTGGCATCGAAGCACTCCAACCGCGGGAAGGGGGGAGTCCCATTCCGAGGGAGCTCTGACTCCTCCCTCGAAGCCGTGAGGGGCATCCGTGTTTTTCGACCTTGCCCGCAACCTTCCGATTCCCGGTGTGTTCGGCGAAATCGAACTTCACAAGAGGAGTCGTCCATCATGAAGCCAGCATCCAGGGCGCTGTCGGCTTGTGCCGCGGCGCTCGTCGTCACCAGTGTGCCCGTCGAGGCCCAGGCGAGCAGTGACGTCCCCACCTATTTCCAGACGGTGTGGGGCCTCGGGCTCGAGAACGTCCACTGGGGGGACATGCACACCCACACGTACTATTCGCAGGACGCGGCGCTCCAGAGCGGGCTGCCGGGCTCGCCGGCCGTGGCCAATCCCTCGACGGTCTACTCACAGGCCCGGGCGCAAGGCTTCCGCTTCTCCGCCGTGGCGGACCATGCCGAGGCTCCCGTGCCAGCGCAGATCGCCGATGGGGCCTCCAACGTCTGGGAGAGCACCCGGCAGATGAGCCAGGCCGCGAACGACGAGGTCGCGGATGGGAACGGGGTCTTCATCCCCTTCATGGGGCACGAGTACACCAACCCCTTCCCCTGCACCGACTCCAACCCGGGCGACGGCGTGAACGAATGCCCGGGCGAGTGTACCTTCCTGGGTGAGAATGAGAGCTGCGAGGCGCACGGGCACAAGAACGTCATCTACCGCTCCATCAGCGGAGCCCCGTCGTGGAGGGCCTCCTTCCTCAACCCGCTGTCCTGGAACGCCGCGCCCATCGACTGCATCGGCCCCAACCCGAGCCCCTACTGCGGCTTCAATTCCTACTCCCTGTGGGCGGGCACCAACACGGCGCTCTGGATGACATTGCGCGCCGCGGGCTTCGGAGCCCCGGCCGCGGGCGGCCCGGCCTCGGCGCTCACCATCATCCACACGCCCGGCAACATCCATCACAACGACTGGGATTCCATCGACCCGGACTTCGTGCGCAACGTGGAAATCTTCTCGCAGTGGGGCAACTCCGAGGGGCCCGCGCCGCTGCTCTGCGGAGGCCGGATGGACCTGGACGTGTCCCTTCCCGCGGAGGTTACCAACGACGAGGACGACCTCATCCGCCCGCAGCTCAACCAGCACTGGCTGGTCGAGGGCGACGAGGCCTACACGCTCAGCTTCGTGGGCGGGAGCGATGACCACGCCGGACGGCCCGGAGGCTCTGGCAATGGCAACGGCGGTGTCACCGGCGTCATCACCCAGACGGTGACCCGCGATGGCTTCTTCGATGCCATGTGGAACAAGCACACGCTCGGGGCCACCTACTACGCCTCGACGGGGCCGATGCCGCTCCTCTTCGCCGTGGAGACGGGCGGCAAGCACCTGCTCGGCGGCGATGTGGGCAACATCGGCAGTGATGGACTGGTGACCCTGCGGATTCTCGGCGCCTCGGAGATCGAGCAGGTCCAGGTCGTCGTGGACGGCTGCACCGTGGCCACGCTCACGGGCGCGGTCCACGAGGTGAATCTCGGCAAGCTCAACGCAGCGAACCGCCACTACATCTACGTTCGGGCCCGGCGGGCCACCACGAGCGCGGATGCCGTCGATGGCGCCGCCGCGATGACCGACTGGCACCAGACCTGGTCCAGCCCCGTCTACCTGCGGCCCCCTCGCGGGTAGCTGACATCGAGTCCCTTTCAGGAGGGTGCCCAGCCCTCCGCGGAAAGCTGCTCTTCGCCCGGGAGCGCCTCGGCGGTGCGCGCCGATGCCTCCTGGAGTTCTCGCGATGGCTCCGCCCTCCCTGTGGGCCAGAAGGTCCGCGCGACGAAGTCGTTGGCGAACTTCCCGCAGGGGTCCTGCGCCCGTTGCACCTCGCGGAAGGCCCGCCAGCGCTCGCCGAACATCTCTTCCATCCGCTCGCCAGTCACCCGGGTCGCCTTGCCGAGATGCACCCTCCCACCGTACCTCAACAGGATGTGCTCTACCTCCTCGAAGACGCGAGCATTGTCGAGCGACAGGCTGGGCGCGAGTTCGATGAAGCACGTGCGCCTGCCGACCCCGGGGCCGAGGAGTGCCTGCGAGGTATCGGGTGCGAACCGGACCTCGATGAGGGTGACGAAGTGTCGCCGCTCCAGCAGCGCGAGCACCTCCTGCAGGCATTCCTGGTGTACCTCGTAGGGGACGCCGTACTCGAGCTCGTCGTGTTGGAAGTAGAGCCTGCGCCGGAAGCCCTCGTATGAGGGACACACGGTGCTCCTCCCGTTCAACAGCAGCTTCATGAAGCCCAGGCTCGCGTTGGCGAATGGCCTGGTGCTCTTGAGAAGCCGCGCCAGGTCGAGCAGATATCCGGAGAGCAGCATGTCCAGCAGCTCCCGGGCCATC
>QKJM01000866.1 GCA_003249315.1 Archangium sp. | reverse complement strand
GTGGCCATGGCGTGCTTGCGGCTGTACAGGGAGGCCGAGGCCGCCACCACGCTCCAGGAGTTGGAGGCAGCGGCCGAGCGCTTCGGCCTGTCCGTGGGTGGTACGGCCCTGCGCGTGCTGGTCGTCGTGGCCACTCTCGGGATGCCCCAGATCCTTCCCAAGGTGCCCGAGGAGGGCTGGTGCTTCTCGTGGTGGCTCCGCCCTGTCTACCCGCTACGGCAAGCCTCACACCCGGCAGAATCCTCCGCACAATGAAGCCATCGAGCAGGAGCTGACCGCCCGCGAGGCCGCAGGACATATCCTGCCGAGGAAGAACAAGCCTCAGTTGAACGCTGCCGGCCAGCGGGTCTACGACCAGAACCCGGTGAGGGGCATCCGCTTCCGGAAGCCAGATGCGTCTTCGGTGCGACCTGATGGCGTACGACACAATACCAACTATGTCTCTAACTCCCGGGACATGAAGCGTGAGCTGGAGGCCTTCGACTCGATGGTCCGCACGGACTCGGATGCCATTCATGAGCTGTACCTGCTCGATGGCACGCTGATCAGGAGATTCGTCCCAACCGGCGTGAGCTTCCCTTAGGGAGAAGGGCTGGACATGCGGCAGTGGCAGGAGGAACTGGTCGAGGCGATTCATGAGGGGGACGAGGCTCGGGCACGCGCGCTCCTGGCCCAACAGGGTGCGCGCAGGGCCAGGCCTCTGCTGGAAGCCATGCTGGCCCACCCGGATGCACTCGTACGCCAGGCGGCGGCCTTCGGTCTGGGCGCGCTGGGCGGCGCGGCCAGCGCCAGGCTCCTGGAGCGGCAGCTCGCCATCGAAGAGGCTCGTGGGGACTACGATGGGTCAGCCGTCGCGGAGACCATCACCGAGGCGCTGGGACACCTCGAGGATGCAGGCGCGCGGGCGGCCCTGGTGCGCAGGTTGCGGCGACTGGCGGCGGGCAGGGTGGTGGATCCAGGAGATGTGAGCGCGCTGGCGCATGCTCTCTGGCGCAGGCGCCACCCGGAACTGCTCCCGGTCGTCCGCGAGACCGCGGCGCTGTTGAGCCCTCCCTCTTCCATGCCCCTGCACGGCCTGCTGCTCCTTCTGGAGAAATCGCCGGAAGAGCTTCGTGTCTGGCTCCAGGATGCCTCAGTGCCTGTGAGTCACAAGACAGGAGTGCTCGTTGTGCTCGATGCGGAGGTTCCAGACGAGTGGGTTCCTACTCTTCCCGCCTTCATCTCCTCGGCCCATGAGCAAGTCGAGACGGCAGTGAAGCAACGCGGTGAGGCTTCGTATTACTGTGAGCGTCTGCTCTCCCTGGTGCTCCTGCACCGGGAGCGCCTCCTTCCTCTTCTCCCGGAGGAGGCTCGCTCCGAGTTGCGTACCATGGCGCGGAGATTGGTCGCAGCACCCTCTCTCAACTGCTCCTCCCGGGCTGCGGCACTTCTCCCCTACGTAGGCCAGCCCGAGGACGCGGCCCTCGTTGAGGCCCATCGCCCGGCGGAGCCCATCCTGGCCAGGGTTTTCGACGACGCCGCACGCGCTCTGCGCGGACTCCAGGACTCTTGAGAGTCCAGGTGCGACCACTGGATCGGGCCGGGCGCCAAGCCCGCCGGCGGCTACAGCAGCTCCTCGTCCCCCTCACCGGGCGGGAACTGCTCGCCGTGCTTCTCCGTCTCCAGCTTCTCGAAGTGGCGGAAGATGGTGCGCGGATCCACGCCGAGATCCTTCGCCGTCTTGGTCTTGTTGCGGTTGTTCCGCTCGTAGATCTCCTGGATGTACTGCTTCTGCCAGCGCTCGCGGGCCTCGGCGAGCGGCAGTGGTGGCTCCAGGTTCTCGGGCCGCAGATCCATGTCTCCCGGGCCCAGCAGCGGCTTGTCCGCGAGCACCACCGCCTTCTTGAGGCGGTTCTCCAACTCGCGGATGTTGCCCGGCCAGCCGTGCTTCTTCATCGCCACCGTGGCCGAGGGCGAGAAGCCCTTCGCCTTCGAGTTGAACTCCTGGGCGTACTTCTGGAGGAAGTACTTGCCGAGCGAGAACAGATCCTCCCCGCGCTCGCGGAGGGGCGGCAACTTCAGTGTCACCACGTTGAGTCGGTAGTAGAGATCCTCCCGAAAGGTGCCCTTGCGCACCTCGTCCTCGAGCACCCGGTTGGTGGCCGTCACCACGCGGATGTCCACCGGCTCGCCGCGGTGATCTCCCACCTTGTAGACGACCTTCTCCTGCAAGGCGCGCAGCAGCTTCACCTGGAGCTGTAGCGGCATCTCGCCGATCTCGTCCAGGAAGAGCGTCCCTCCGATGGCCGCCTGGAAGCGCCCCGCCTTGGTGGTGACAGCGCCGGTGAAGGCTCCTCGCACGTGGCCGAAGAGTTCGCTCTCCAGCAGGTTCTCCGGGATGGCCCCGCAGTTGATGGTGACGAAGGGCCCCTTGGAGCGGGGCGAGCGGCGGTGGATCTCCCGGGCGATCAGCTCCTTGCCCGTGCCCGTCTCTCCGGTGATCAGCACCGAGATATCCGTGGGGGCGATCTTGTCCACGCGCCGGTACACGTCCCGCATGCTCGGGCAGGCGCCGACGATCTCCCCGTAGCGCTGATCCTCCAGGCGCTTGCGCAGCGTGGTGTTGTCCAGCTTCAGATCATTCACCAGCAACGCGTTCTGGATGAGCAGCAGCGCCTGGGCCGCGAAGATGGTGAGCATGTCCAGGCTCTTGGGCTCGAAGCGGTTCACCAGCCGATCATTGCCCACATAGAGGACTCCGAAGAGCTCCCCGGCGCGCACCAGCGGCACGCACATCACGGACAGCAGCTTCAGGTTCACCACCGACTTGCTGGACTGGAACTCTGGATCATCCAGCGCGTCGCTGAGGATGAGCGGCTTGCGGGTGCGGACCACCTTCTCGATGATGGAGTCGGACACCCGCTCCATGGCGTCCTCCAGGTTCTCCCTCGAGAGGTTGCGCGCCACACGCACCCGAAGCTCGCCGTCCTCGTGGAGGATGAGGAAGCCCTTGTCCGCCCGTGTCACCTCGATCGCCTCGTCCAGGAGGCTCTCCAGCAGCTCGTCCAGGGTGGAACTCCCCAGCAGCCGCTCGCTGAAGGCGGTGAGGCGGCGCAGCAGCACCAGCTCTCGGCCCACCACGCCGGGCATGTCGCGGGTATGCGAGTCCGGATCCGCCGTGGCCTCCTCTCCCCGCACCACCATCGAGCGAGGGGCGGGGGGCCGCGGTGCGACCTCCTCGCGGGTGAAGACGAGCTCGGTGCCACCCACTCGGATGACGTCCTCGGAGGCCAGCACGTGGTTGTCGCGCTTCTTCCCGTTCACCTGGAAGATCGCGCCCAGACTGCCGAGCTGGTAGCGCGAGCCGTCGAAGAGCAGGTGGAGGGCGCTGTCGGGCACGGCCGGATCCTCGAGCTGCACGTCATTGTCGGGCGAGCGTCCGATGCTGGTGATGCGCTTGTGCAGGGGGACGGTGCGGGCCTGGCCATCGGGTGTGCGGACGAGGAGACTGGGCATGTCGACGCGTTCCTAGAAGGCGAGGGAGAAGCCGGCGCCGGCGCCGCCGGGAGAGGGAAAGATGTGGAGTCGGGCTCGTGGGGTGGGGGCCTCAGGGGCCGCGGGCGCAGCGGGAATCTCCTCGATGGAGGTCTCCACCACCTGATCCTGGTGGTGGACGAGCGCGTCCACGACTCCGGCGGTGTACACGGCGTAGAAGCCCATGGCGGAGCCCCACTTGAGCCACTGCCACCCCTTGGCCTGCGGGAGGCGCTCGGTGGGGATGTAGCGCACGGGCACCTCGGTGGGACGGCGGATGTCGTCCACCACCACCTTGCCCGTCTCGAAGAGGGACTCGTAGGCGAAGAAGGCGATGCCGCTGGTGACGGCGAGCGCTCCCTCGGTGGCCGCCAGCACCGTGCCCAGGCCGTTGCGGCCCTGCTGGAACTGGCCCGCACCGAAGGGAACGAAGTTCACCAGGAAGCTGCGCTTCTCCACCTGCCGCACCGTCACCTGCCGCGACAGCACCTCCAGCCGGCGGCGCTGCTCCTCGGCGGCCACCCGCTCTCGCTCCCGGCGCTCGGCCTCCGTCCGCTCCCGCTCCAGCCGCAGCCGCCGCTCCTGGCGTACCAGCTCCAGCTCCGCCTCCATCTCCTCCCGGATTCTGTCCAGATACGCCACCACGGGTGGCGGCACCGCGAACGGATCCAGCTTGAAGTCCGGATCCAACCGCAGCAGCGCGCGGAAGTGCCGCTCCGCGTCCCCGGTGCGGTTGAGGTTGAAGGCGCTCAGCCCCGCCAGCTTGTGCAACTCGGCCAGATCCTCCTCGGAGAGCAGGCCCCGATCGATTCGCGAGCCCGCGCGCTCGATCACCTCGTCATAGCGGCCATACTCGTAGCTGGCGCGCAGGGAGGGCACCTCCGGATCCTCCAGATCCTCGGCGGACGCACGCCCGGGGGCGAGCAGCCCGAGCAGGAGGAGGATGGCGAGCGAGCGGTTCATTCGGCGACCAGTGCCCCCTTCAGCGGGGTGGACTTGCCGGGCTCGATGAGCGCCACGCGCTTCTCGGGGAGAAACCCGGGGTGGCTCACCTCGTACTCCACGCGGTGCTGGAAGGTCGCCGGACCCCGCGGCGATTGGATCTCGAACGGCTGCTGCAGGCTCTCCCGGGCGGAGCGCACCTCTCCCTCCACGCGCACCAGGGCGTCGGCGGGCTCGTAGGCGAAGGACACCTTCGAGGGCTTGAGCCAGGCGCGCAGGCGGAAGACATTCTCCTGCCCGGGCAATACCTCGATGCGCTCCTGGGCGTCCTCGCAGTATTCGCACGAGATGGTGACGATGTGAGGGCCGGGCAGCACCGTCAGCGCATGCTGCGCGAGCGGCTGCACGCTGCGAGCCCCGTCGTCCACGCGAATTTATCCGTAGGGGCGCACCAGGATGGAGATGGGCACCGGCGCGGGACGGGAGGGCGGTGGCTCGGTGCGCGCCGGAGCGGGCTTGCTGGGGGCTGGGTGCGCCACGGACGCCGGGGCCTCCGGTCTGGACGTCTCGAGCACCGCCGGTGGGGGCTCCTTGCTCGGAATCGCGGGCTCCACGAGGGCCAGCGGAGGGGCCTCCAGCGGCACCGGGGAGGATGCGGGTGCGGCCGGGGTGGGCTCCTCGGAGGGCTGGAGCAGCAGGGCGCCCGTGACGAGCGCGGAGGCCCCCAGCAGGCCCAGGCCCAGCTTCATTCCGCGAGCGCGCCACTGCTTCCGACGGTGCTCCCGCTTCATCCCGTCCAGCAGCGCGAGCGCCCGGGCGTTGGCGCCATCCAGCGCGAGCACCTGGTTGAGACACGCGAGCGCCCGGGGCGTGCGCTTCTCCGCGAGCAGGCGCTCGGCGCGCTCGAGCAGGGCGGCGATGATCCTCGGCCGCATCAGCTTCTGGTAGGAGGGCGGATCCGCGAAGAAGGACGCCAGCTCCTCGCCCGGACGCGCGAAGCCAAGTCCCGCCAGGTAGTCCCCCAGCGCTTCCCTCAGGCGGCCCGCGTTCGCGTAGCGGCGCTGCGGCTCCCTGGCCAGGCAGGTGTTGCAGATGTCCGCCAGCTCGTCCGAGAGCGAGGCCACCCGTTGGCGGGGATCCTCGTAGACGCCGTCGAGGATGCGCTTGAGGGTGGCGGTGGCGTTGGGGGCGGAGAAGGGCAGCCGGCCGGTGATGAGGGCGTAGAGGATGGTGCCCAGTGAGAAGATGTCCGCCTCGG
Source organism: Archangium sp. (assembly GCA_003249315.1). Lineage (GTDB taxonomy): Bacteria > Myxococcota > Myxococcia > Myxococcales > Myxococcaceae > QKJM01. The sequence goes on along the minus strand of QKJM01000866.1, from coordinate 7,578 downwards.
GGCTGGCCTCCTGTCCCTCGATGATCTCCGGAGCCATGTGCGCCGGCGAGCCCACCAGCGCGCCGGTGACGGTCATCCGCTCCTCCAGATCGAGCAGCTTCGCGATGCCGAAGTCCATCAGCTTCAGCACCCCGTCCTCGCGCACCATCACGTTCTCGGGCTTGAGATCGCGGTGGATGACGCCGGATTCGTGCGCGTGGGCCAGCGCGGCGGCGATCTCATGCACCATCATGGCCGCCAGCTCGGGAGGCTCCGGCGTCCCCAGATCCTCCACGCACTCCTTGAGCGTGCGGCCGCGGACATACTCGGTGACGAGGAAGGACTCCTCGGTGTCCTCGGCCGAGAAGTCGAACACCTCGAGGATGTTGGGGTGGTGCAGCCGCGCCACCGCCCGGGCCTCTCGCGCCAGCCGCCGACGCGACTCGTCCTTGCCGGCCAGGTGTGGGTGCAGCACCTTCACCGCCACCTCTCGGTCCAGGGCCGTATCCAGCCCCTTGTACACCACGCTCATCCCCCCCGAGCCGAGCTGCTCGAGGATGCGGTAGCGACCGATGTTGCGGCCGACGAAGGTCATGGGCTGGGCAACTGCAGGCCTCGAGGCCTGGAGAAGCGGACTCGGGTGTCAGGGTTGGGGCCGTGCATAGGGCAGCGGCGTCGGGGTTGGGATTCTAGGAGCCGACCCCTGGGGCCTGCAATGCGTCAGTCGCGCTTGATGCGGCGCCGCGCGGCGAGTCGATCCAACAGGGCATGGAGGAGGGGCTCGGCCTCGGTGGGCAGGGCCTGGTCCGTGGGCGATTGGATGGGGAGTGCGCGCGCCAGGCGGTAGAGCTCCTCGAGGCGCTCGCGGATCAGCTCGCTGTCGGGGCGCTCCTGGAGGGCGCGGCGGTAGGCGGCGGCGGCACCCACATAGTCCCCCAGGGCGAAGAGGCGCTCGCCCTCGGAGACCGGGGAGGAGGGTCCGAGGGGCGCTCGCTCGGGGCGGGGCTGGGGCCGCAGCGCCAGCAGCTCCGAGGGTTGCAGCATCTCCCTCAGGTTGACGTGCTTGAGGGCGAGGGCGGCATCCTCGGGGAAGGCCTGGCACAGCGTATCGTAGAGGCTCACCGCCTCGCTGATCTCTCCGCGGCGCAGGGCGCGTTCCGCACGGGCCACCATGTCGGCGCGGGCTTCTGGGGTCATCTCGCGCGCAAGGTTAGCGCACGGAACGGGGATGTCACGGGCTGGGAGTTTCGGCGCCTCCTGTTCCCTTCTGCTCGCCTGCTTCCCGGAGAATTCCTGTTCGGGGATGAAAATTTCACTTGTGGCATAGCAGGCAGGTGTGACGCATGACGTGCTGGAAGGGGGGAGGGTTCCGCTACTGTGTAGCCCACATGCTGAAGCTCCTCCTCATGGCCGTGCTGCTCCAGGTGCCGGTCGCCCCCGCCGAGGCGCCTTCTCTGCCTCCTACCACCCAGGAGATCTTCGAGCGGCTCGAGTCCCGGGTGGCGCAGGTGCGCATCATCGAGCGGCGCAGCGGCACGCGCTCGTCCATCGGCACGGCGTTCTTCGTCTCCCCCGAGGGGCATGCCCTCACCAACTACCACGTCGTCTCCAGCATCGTTCACCACCCGGATGACTACACCGCGGAGCTGGTGCGCGAGGGACGGGAGCAGCAGCCCATCCCGGTGAAGCTGCTGGACGTGGACGTGGTGCATGATCTGGCCGTCATCCAGATGGAGGAGCCGGTGTCGGAGTGGCTGGAGCTGGAGTCGAGCGGGCCGCCCCAGGGCACGCGGCTGTACGCCCTGGGCAATCCGCATGATCTCGGCACCACCATCGTCGAGGGCACCTACAACGGCCTCATCCGCGATGCGCTCTACGACAAGGTACACTTCTCCGGTGCCATCAACCCGGGGATGAGCGGCGGCCCCACGGTGACGGGGGAGGGCCGGGTGGTGGGCGTCAACGTGTCCACCATGGGCAACCAGCTCGGCTTCCTGGTGCCGGTGGTGCATGCGCGCACGCTGCTGGAGCGGGCGAAGCAGGTGAAGCAGAGCAACCCCTCGGTGCTGCGGGCGCAGGTGGGCGCGCAGTTGCTCGACAACCAGCAGCGAATCACGGAGCGCCTGCTGGCCAACCCCGTCCCGACGCAGGCCCTGGGTGAGTACCAGGTGCCCGGTCGCTGGCAGCCCTTCCTCAAGTGCTGGGGCGACACGCCGCATGATCCCGAGCTGCCCTACACCATCACCAGCTACCAGTGCTCTTCCGAGGAGGATCTCTACCTGAGCTCGGAGCATCGCACCGGAGTGGTGGCCTTCAGCCATGGCTACCTGACGAGCAGCCAGCTCGGGGAGCTGCGCTTCTCGGCGCTCTACACGGCCACCTTCGAGAATGATCCGGGCGGGGTGGAGGCCACGAAGGAGGACGTGACGAACTTCCGCTGCCGGGTGGACTTCGTGCAGGTGCGGGGCCTGCCGGTGCGCGCGGCGCTGTGCCTGCGCACCTACAAGAAGTTCCCGGGGCTGTACGATCTGGCGCTCCGGGCGGCGACCCTGAATGGGAGCACCGGGGGGGTGCAGACGAGCCTGGATCTCGCGGGCTTCTCCGCGGACAACGCGCGCGCCATTGCCCGCCGCTACCTGGAGGCGCTGTCGTGGAAGAGGTGAGCTACCTGGAGGTGCTGGAGGGAGACGCGGTGCATGCGCGGCACCGGCTGGAGCGCTTCCCGGTGACGGTGGGGCGCGGGTACGACAACGACATCATCCTGGATGATCCGAAGGTGTCGGCCTCGCACCTGAGGGTCGAGCGGAGGGAGGAGGACGGGGCTCTGGTGGTGCGGGACGTGGGCAGCCGCAACGGGACGTTCCGGGTGGAGCCCTGGGCCCGGCTGGCGGAGCTGGTGCTGGAGGACGACGCGCGGGTGGCGGTGGGGGACACGGTGCTGCGCTTCCGCACCCGGACGCACGCGGTGGAGCCCACGCTGCTGACGGCGGTGCCGGTGGCCCCGAGGGCCCGCATCTTCGAGAGATCCTTCGCCTTCCCGGCGGCGCTGGCGATGGCGGTGGTGGCCTTCCTCCTCTACGAATACCTGACGAGCTTCCGGAAGACGGACTGGGGCGCGCTGGCGGTGGCGGTGTTCGCCCCGGTGTTCCTCGCCTTCGCCTGGACGTCGGTCTGGTCGGTGTCGAGCCGGGTGGCGCGTCGGCGCTTCTTCTTCGGGGCGCACGGCGCCATCGCCAGTGTGGCGATGATGGGGCTGCTGGTGATTCCGCTCGGGCTGACGTTGGTGACGTACGCCCTGTCCCTGGGCTCCTGGGTGAGGTGGCTGTACCTGCTGGGCTACCTGGGGTGGATGGGCGCCGTGCTCTTCTGGCACCTGCGCTACGTGACACGCTGGGAGCCCCGGCGGCTGGCGGCGGTGCTGGCCGTCATCCTCGTGAGCTTCGGCGCGCTGACGCAGGCGGACTCCCTGCTGGGGGAGGAACATTTCTCCCCATGGCTGCCCTTCGAGCGCACGCTGCTCCCGCCGACGTTCCAGATGGTGCCGGCGAAGTCGGTGGATGCCTTCTTCGAGGGGACGAATGGCCTCCAGGACGAGGTGGACGCGCTCGTGAAGCCGTGAGCGCCGGGTTCCTCGTCCGGAACCCGCATGTTTCATTCGCGCTCCTCGTATCCAGAAGCCCGAGGATGCTGATAGTGTCCCCCCGCGCAGCGCGGACATGAAAAGCGGGGGTAGCCATGGGACAGCCTGCAGGCGCGGCCTTCTTGTTTCGGTTGGGGCCGCATCAGGCGGACGAGCTGACGGTCAGCGGCATCTCTGGAACGGAAGCACTGAGTCAGCCGTACGCGTTCCAGGTGGACTTCCATCCTCGTGATGACGAGCCGCTGGAGGCGGAGTCTCTGCCGGGCGTGGAGGCGCTGTTATCGGTGGAGGTGCGAGGGGGAAGCCCCCGGCACATACACGGGATGGTGCGTCGGGTGGCGTTGCTGGGGCAGCAGGGGGGGCGCTGGCGCTACCGGGCCTGGGTGGTGCCGAAGCTGTGGCGGCTCTCGCTGGTGAAACGCAGCCGCATCTTCCAGGGCAAGACGGTGCCGCAGATCGTCAAGGCGGTGCTGGAGGAGGCGGGAGTGGAGGTGAAGCTGTCGCTGAACGGCAGCTACGAGGCCCGGGAGTACTGCACGCAGTACCGGGAGACGGACCTCGCCTTCATCAGCCGGCTGCTGGAGTGGGAGGGCATCTTCTACTTCTTCCAGCACGCGGAGGACGGGCACCTGATGGTGCTGGGAGACGGCTCCAACGTACACGAGGCGTTGCCGGGAGGGGCGACGCTGCCGGTGAAGGAGAAGGAGGGCTTGGCGGAGGCGGGGGAGTACCTGCGAACGCTGGAGCGGATACACCGGCTGAGACCCGGGGTGATGCACCTCAAGGACTACGACTTCGAGAAGCCCGAGCTGGATGTATCGGGAAAGGCGGAGAGCGAGGAGGGGCAGGGGGCGCTGGAGGTGTACGACTACCCGGGCGAGTACGTGGTGCCGGGAGTGGGCAAGCAGGTGGCGAAGGTGCGCATGGAGGAGGCAACACAGGCCTCGCGCACCCTCAATGGAGAGGGCGTAGCACCGAGCCTCACGCCGGGCTACCGCTTCGAGGTGCAGGACGAGGGCACCCACGCGGGTGAGTACACGGTGGTGGAGGTGGTCCACTCGGGCCGGCAGCCGGAGACGGCGGGCGGTCGGGAGGCGCTGGGCGGGCTGTACCGGTGTGGCTTCAAGTGCATGCCGTCCAAGGTGCCCTTCCGGCCTCGTCGCAGAACGGAAGTGCCGAGGATCGCGGGGCTGCAGACGGCGACGGTGGTGGGTCCCTCGGGTGAGGAGATCCACACCGACGGGCACGGTCGCATCAAGGTGCAGTTCCACTGGGATCGGGAGGGACAGCGGGACGACAGGGCCTCGTGCTGGGTGCGCGTGGGCCAGGCGTGGGGCGGCCCGGCCTGGGGAGCGCTGTACCTGCCGCGCATCGGACAGGAGGTGCTGATCCGCTTCCTGGAGGGCAACCCGGATCGGCCACTGGTGGCTGGCACCGTCTACAACGGCGCCAACCCCACTCCGTACGCGCTGCCGGACGAGAAGACGAAGTCCACCCTCAAGAGCGCCTCCACCCCGGGCAGCGACGGCTTCAACGAAGTGCGCATCGAGGACGCCGCGAGTCAGGAGGAGATCTACCTCCACGCCCAGAAGGACGAGGAGCTCATCACCGAGAACGACAAGAGCCAGGGGGTGGGGGCCAACGAGGCCCTGCTGGTGAAGAAGGACCGCTCCCGCACCGTCGAGGGCAACCAGTCGCTGCGCGTCCTGATGAGCGACATGAGCCTCATCGAGGGCAACCAGTCCACCCGGGTGACCGGCAATCGAAGCACCCGGGTAGGCGCCTCCCACTCGGAGTCCGTCGAGGGCAACCAGACCGTCACCGTGGCGAAGAACTTCACCGGCGCCATCACCCAGGCCGTCTCGGAGTCGGTGGGGGCCGCCAAGGCGCTCAGCGTCGGGGGCTCCTATCTCGTCAACGTCGGCCTGGCCCTCAACGAGGCCGTCGGCGGGCTCAAGTCCGTGGAGATCGGTGGTCTCCACAGCGAGTTCGTCGTCGGCAGCCGTCAGGAGATGATCACCAAGGACAAGGAGTCCAAGGTGGGCGGCGACTTCAACACCGAGCTCAAGCAGGGGCAGCTCACGGAGACCGTCGGCAAGGACGCGAAGATCGACGTCGGCGCGAAGCACGAGCTCACCGTCACGGAGGCCACCGCCTGGCTCGCCAAGGAGTTCTCCCTCAAGGCGGACAAGTTCTCCCTGGTGGTCAACGACAAGCTGATCCTCAGCATGGAGAAGTCCGGCAAGGTGCAGCTCTTTCCCAAGACGCTCACCATCGACGGCTCGTCGAACATCAAGATCAAGGGCTCCAAGATCAAGATGGAGGCCGCAGGATCGCAGAAGAGCAAGTCGGTGAAGACGAAGAACATCGATGACCTCACCGAGGAGGAGCTGAAGAAGTCGGTGAGTGCCCAGTTCGAGCTCGGCCCCAGCTCCGCGCTCGCGGGCCAGAAGTTCGAGATGAAGCTGCCCGACGGCTCCAAGAAGTCGGGCACGCTGGGTGGAGGGATGGCCAGCGTCTCCGAGGCCAAGCCGGGTTCGAGCGAGCTCTCCTTCCCGGATCTGGTCAAGGAGATCGAGCAGGCGGGCTGAGCACGGCAACCAGGGAGAAGGACATGCCGGACGACAACAACGTCGAGGTCGAATGGCCCGAGCTCTTCGGCGCCGTGAAGGGTCTGAAGCAAGGCGCCCGCAACAAGGTGGTCGTCAAGCGGGAGTACATTCCCATCATCTTCGTGCCCGGAATCATGGGCACCCGGATGAAGAACTCGGACGGCGAGAAGGTGTGGGATCCCGACGACGGGGGCTTCATGTTCCTCAAGTACGGGCTGGTGTGGCGGGGCGCCGAGGACAAGAAGGCGGCGATCATCGGCACCGAGTTCTCCGAGGACTTCCTCGAGCCCTATCTGGACGACTCGAAGCACAACGAAAAGTACCTGGCGGACTTCGCGGGGGCCGATGAGCGGGGCTGGGGCTCCGTCTCCTGGAGCAGCTACGGCGCCATCCTCACCGCCTTGCAGCAGCGGACGTGGGCCGCCTCGGTCGGCGTTGCCTTCGATATGCCCGTCCACGCCTTCGGCTACAACTGGACGGCCTCCAACTCCTCCTCAGGCAAGAAGCTCAAGCAATACATCGACGAGGTGATCGCCCAGTACACCCCCTGTGAGAAGGTCATCCTCGTGACCCACTCCATGGGAGGCCTCGTCACTCGCTCCGCCTGTCTGGAGCACGGCGCCAGCGCCAAGGTGTTGGGCGTCGTCCACGGCGTCCAGCCGGCCACGGGCTCCGCCGCCGCCTACTGGCGCATGAAGGCCGGCTTCGAGCGGCCCGAGAAGGTGCGCAGCATCGAGGCCGCCAAGGCCTATGCCACCACCTGGGTGCTCGGTACCAACGGCGAGGAGGTCACCGCGCTCCTCGGCAACATGCCCGGAGGGCTACAGCTCCTCCCGAGCTGCGACTACACCGCCAACGACGGATCCAAGCAGTGGCTCCACTTCGAGGACCACGAGGGCAAGCAGTTGGCAACCAGGCCCGAGGGCGACCCCTACGAGGAGATCTACAAGAACGACAAGGACTACTGGCGGCTCGTCGATCCGGCGCATCTGATGCCCGAGCAGGACGAGGATGGCACCCTGGGCCCCAAGGCCATCTGGAGCAGCTACACGTGTCGGGTGGACGATGCGAAGGCGTTCCACTCCAGTGTCTCGCTCCAGCCTGACTACGAGGCGAAGCCCTTCCATGGCTCCGGGCCGGAAAATCCCACCGCCGATCGGGTGCTCTACAAGCTCTCCCCCAACGGGTGGCTCAGGCGGGGGGGTGACTTCTTCGGGATGGGGCTCAAGGCCCTCTTCGCCGGATTCGCCGTTGGCCCCATCACGGCGGCCACCGTCCTGGGTTTCGAGGCCTTCAAGCGCACCGATACCTGGCAGTCCCGCGGCGGCTTCCGCGTCGAGATCGTCC
>QKJM01000893.1 GCA_003249315.1 Archangium sp. | reverse complement strand
CTGTAGTCGTAGTAGTCGACGATGAGATCCTTGTTGAGATCGGCCGCGGGGTCCGCGGGAGGAACCGTGTAGCCGTAGTTGGCGAGGACCAGATAGTAGTCCGCATCATCGACGCAGTAGTCGCCGGTGGCGTCGCCAACGACCGGGGCGGGGGCCGAGTCATCGATGGCGGTGATCGTGCCGCCCGACGCGGTGGCAACGCCCTGGAGGAACTCGAAGTAGGAGCTGGACAGGGTGGCCGAGACGCCCCCCGTCGAGCGAGCATCCTTCCCATCCTCCTCGTAGATGGCGTCGTTACCGGTCAGGCTGATGTAGCCGTACAGCACGGTCACGTCCATCACGATGCGGTAGTTGCCGGAGCCCTCATCGTTCGCATCGCCCGTCTTGAGCTTGTTCCTCACCTTCCACTGCCAGGAGCCCGTCGCGAGGTTGGGCCAGACAGTCGCGCTGGAAGGGCCATAGCACTGGTTGGTTGAGGGCGTGGAGTTCTCCTCTCCGTCGGAGACCAACTTAAGCGTCTTCTGGGCATCGGGGTCGGTGCCAGGGTAACTCATGAGCGCATCCGACACGTCACAGACCGTGCCAGCGAGAGGGGTGACACCACTTCCCACGGTCAGCCCATCCAGAGTGGTATTCAAGACCACGGGGTCGGTCGAGAAGCCCTGCGCCTGGATGAACGAAGTGCCTTCGAACGTCCAGATGGAGATGTAGCGGGTACGGTTCGAAGGCATATTCACGATCTGCTTGGCCTGACGGATGGCCTCCTCGAAGCGAGTACGATTATCGCTACTCCTCCTCGATTGCATGGAGCCGCTTCGATCTATCACGATGGCGACATGCTCCTCACTAATGATCTGTGCCGCGGCCTCATCGACCCGCGCGAACAGAACCAGCGCGAGCGCCGCCGTCAGATGCATGGCTGTCTTCATCTTGTTCCCCCTCCCGAGGCATTACCCTCGATGAGCAGTGAGCCTACCGCGAGTGCCTTGATTCACAGGTATCTTCGAGCTGCGACGACTGGTTCAAACCAGCCACACAACACACTGCGAGTGAACCAATAGAACACACGGAGAGTGTGCGTCAACCATGATCGTTCAGAGCACAAAATAACGATTCTTCTGTAAATCGAGCGAGCAGGACCGCGGACCAGATGCCACAAATATATGAAATGTGACACCCGCACCATCATCGGGCGCGCGATGTGCTCCAGCTCATGACATGGAGGGTGAGGTCGTCGACGAGGGGGAACGAGGCGCGGCGTCCGCTCCGACCGGCGGCCGACGCGCCCCTCCCGAAGCCGGGACTAGGCGGACTTGCGGTTCTGGTAGAGGCGGTAGGCGCCCACTCCCGCGGCAGCGATTGCCGCTGCCTTTCCCAGCCCCTTGAGCCCCTTCCAACCCGCGTACCACTTGAGTGCCTTCTTGCTCTTGCGGCCGAACTTCATCGCGTCGCTCCTCCTGGTGAAAGGCCTGCTCGACCAATCTAGGGAGGGTCCATCTCGCGCGCGAGCCCGGGCGGCTCACTGCAGCACGGCCTGGCTCGACGGCTGCTCCTGCCGCTCCAGCGGGAAGCGCAGGGTGAAGGTCGCCCCCCGGCCAGGCTCGCTCACCACGTCGATGGCGCCCCCACTGCGCTTCACGAAGGCATCCACCATCGACAATCCCAGCCCCGTTCCCGCCTCCCCCTTGGTGGTGAAGAAGGGCTCGAAGAGATGCTCCTTCACCTCCCGCGACATGCCCACCCCGGTGTCCGACACCCGCAGCCAGCCCTCCCCATCGCCGCTCCCCGTCCGCACCGTCAGCGTCCCTCCCTCCGGCATCGCCTCCACCGCGTTGAACACCAGGTTCATCAGCGACGTCACCACCTCCACGCTCCGCACCCGCACCCGCACCGGCCCTCCGTGCTCCCTCACCAGCAGGATGCGCCGCTCCTGGCACTGCGTCAGCCGCGGCCGGCACAGCGCCAGCGTCTCGTCCACCAGCACGTCCAGGTCGGACACGGCCACCTCCGCCTTCATCGACTGGTGCCCGAACAACCGCAGCCGCTCCACCGTCTCCACCCCTCGCTTCACCACCCGCTCCAGCGCGTCCGCCACCCGCAGCACCGTCTTCGTGTCCTCCGTCCGCCGCCTCAACAGGTCGAGCTGCAGCGCCAGCGGGCTGAAGATGTTGCGCAGATCATGAGCGACTCCCGCCGACATCTCCCCCAGCGCCCGCAGCCGCTCGGTGCGCGCCATCAACTCCCGCGAAGCCCTCACCTCCGCCAGGGTCCGCTCCAGCGTCACCCGGTGGAAGGCCTGGTCCAACGCCACCGCCCCCAGGTCCGCCAGCCCCCTCGCCAGCCCCACCCGGAACCCCTCCAGCCTCTCCTCCTCGACGAAGAGCATCACCAGCGCGCCGTAGAGGTTTCGACCGCTCACCAGCGGCACCGTCCGGGCCCGGGCGAAGCGGCGCCCGCACGCCTCCACCATCTGCCCCTCCAGCTCCTGGCCGATCGTCTCCGCCGCGAGCCGCAGCTCCCGCGTGCCCTCCGGCACGCCATGGGTGGCCGCCAACTGCATGCCGCCCCCCTGCTCCATCACCCGGAGCACCAGCGCCGCGTCCGCACCCAGGTGCTCGACCGCTGCCCTGGCCAGCATCTCGAGGATGGCCTCCGGTTCCCGTGCCTCGGAGACCATCCGGCTGAAGCGAACACAGGTGGAGATGACCTCGTCGTTGGCGAATTCCATACAACACACCCCGCCCCCACCTGACGCCCCGGCAAGCCCCTTGTCTCGGCACGCCCGCCACACCACCTTCAGCTCGCCGGGGGAGCCGTGATGTCGACCACGCGAGAGTACATGGCCAGGTTGGGTTTCGATGAACAGGAACTCGCCAGTCGACGCTCCTATTTTCAGCTTGGCGACGGAGACCTCGGTCGCCTGGCCGCCCTCCGACCCTTCGCCGAGCGACACAACGACGCCATCGTCGACGCCTTCTACGACGAGCTCGTCCTCAAGCACCCGGAGAGCCGCCTCTTCTTCAGCGACAAGGCCACCCTCCAGCGGGCCGTCGACGCCCAGAAGCGCTACTTCCTCGAGCTCTTCTCCGGCGTCTGTGACGTGGACTACATGGAGAACCGGCTGCGCGTGGGCACCACCCACCAGCGCATGGGCGTGGCCCCCAAGTGGTACCTCGGCGCCTACGCCCACTACCTGCGCCTCATCTCCGCGCGCCTCTTCGCCGACCTGGGCGAATCGGCCGAGACGCGCGAGGCCTACCAGAGCATCGAGAAGATCGTCTTCTTCGACATGTCCATCGCCGTCGAGACGTACATCGCCGCGGGCATCGAGTCGCTGCGCCGGCACCAGGCAGCCATCCGGGAGCTGTCCACCCCCGTCATCCAGGTACACGAGCGGGTGCTGATGCTGCCGCTCATCGGCACCATCGATACGGCGCGCGCCATGCAGGTGATGGAGAACGTGCTGATGCGGGTGGTGGAGCGACAGGCCAAGGTCATCATCATGGACATCGCCGGCGTCCCGGTGGTGGACACCCGGGTGGCCAACCACCTGCTACAGACGAC
>QKJM01000484.1 GCA_003249315.1 Archangium sp. | reverse complement strand
GACCACTAAGGCTATGATGAGGCCGTGTCCTCCGGCTCCGCGGCGGTCAGTCCCCGTCTTCCCTTGCCTTCCCTCCCCGGCGTGTCCGAACATGGCACTCCAAGACCATCCCCACACGCCATCGAGGTAGCGTGCCCGATCCGCTCACCACCGCAGCCCTGACCCTCCTCGCTGCCCTTGCCGCGGTAGCGGCCGTTGTCGCCGCGATCGGGGCCTGGCGGCGCTCGGGCCGTCTCGCCGAATTGGAGGAACGACTGGGTGCCGACCTGGACCGCTTGCGCAACGCCCTGGAGGGGGCGCTGCGGGAGGGGCTCCAAGCCTCCGGGCGAGCCCAGGGAGATTTCGCGCTGCAAGTGACCGGCCGTCTGGAAGAAAGCCGTGCGGCGCTCCTAGAACAACTCTCAACCCGGTTCCAGCAGCTGCAGAGCACCCAGGAGCAGGTTTTCCGACGGCTCCAGGAGCAGGTCGGCGGGGACCTGGAGCGCCTGCGGCGAGACAACGAGGCGAAGCTCGAGAAGATTCGCGCGACCGTGGAGGAGAAACTGCACACCACACTGGAGACGCGGCTCGGCCAGTCGTTCCGGGTGGTCAGCGAACGCCTGGAGCAGGTGCACAAGGGGTTGGGCGAGATGCAGGCCCTGGCGAGCGGCGTAGGGGATCTCAAACGGGTGCTCACGAACGTGCGATCACGGGGCCTCTTCGGGGAGGTGCAGCTGGCGGCGCTGCTCGAGGAGGCCCTGACGCCGGCACAGTTCGAGCGCAACGTGGCCACCGTGCCCGGCAGCCGAGAGAGGGTGGAGTTCGCGGTGCGGCTTCCTGGCCGAGATGGGGACGGGACCCACGTCTACCTTCCGGTGGACGCCAAATTTCCGCAGGAGGACTACCTCCGCTTGCAGGACGCCTGCGAGGCCGGAGACGCCGCGGCTGCGGAGGCGGCCCGCAAGGCCCTGGCCTCGCGCCTCATCTCGGAGGCCGCGACCATCCGAGCGAAGTATCTGGCACCCCCCCACACCACCGACTTCGCGTTGCTTTTTGTCCCCACCGAAGGGCTCTACGCCGAGGCTCTGCGCGCCCCTGGACTCGTCGAGATGTTGCAGCGGGACTCCCACGTCGTGCTGGTCGGACCCACTACCCTCTACGCCGTGCTAAACAGCCTGCAGATGGGATTTCACACCCTCGCGATCGAGAAGCGCTCGAGCGAGGTGTGGCAACTCCTCGGCGCCGTGAAGACGGAGTTCAAGCAATTCGGTCAGTCTCTGGCCGAGGTGAAGAAGAAGCTCCACGAGGCGAGCAACAAGATCGAGTTTTCCGAGCGCCGATCTCGCGCCGTGGAGCGGCGCCTTCGGGAGGTCCAGGAGTTGCCCGCGGGCGCGGAACCGATGTTGCCCCGGCCCGAGGGCGCCGAAGAGGACGACCGGGCCCAGTGAGACGCTCAGCGCTGGGCAGTTCTCCCCGGGAACGGGTGCCGCCGCAGGGGCAAATAGACCATTGCGAAGGGAGGACCCATGGGAGTTGATGCGCGCCGGGGCCCGCAGAACTTGGATCGACCCGAGGTCGCGCTTCGGCTCTTCCACCCCAGAACAGACAGAGGGCCTTGCCCCGCCGGCGCACGAGACCTTCACCTCCTCGTCGCCGATGGCGTCAGGTTGGGTGCACGCTTGCATCCGCACGGGCGAGGAGCACCGACGCTGTTGTTCTTTCACGGCAACGGCGAGATCGCGGCGGACTACGACGACGTGGGGCCGCTGTTCGCCAGGCAGGGCATCAATTTCCTGGTCGTGGATTACCGGGGCTACGGACGCTCAGACGGCCGTCCGTCCGCCAGGACCTTGCTGCCAGACGCCCACGCCGCCTGGCAGGGAGTCCGGGAGTGGCTCGCGGCCCAGTCGTACAACGGCCCCATGGTGGTCGGCGGACGGTCCCTCGGGAGCGCGCCGGCCCTGGACCTGGCAGCGAGCCTGGGTTCCGGCGAGGTGGCCGCCCTTCTCCTCGACAGCGCCTTCGCCAGGACCATGCCGCTCCTCCGCATCCTGGGGCTCGACGCAGCGGCGCTCGGCCTGGACGAGGACGACGGCTTCGGCAACCTCGGGAAGGTGAGCCATTACACGGGACCCACTTTGGTCATCCACGGGGCACAGGACGACCTGATTTCTCCGCAGGAGGGTCGGGATCTCTTTGCGGCCAGCGGCTCTGCGCAGAAGCGACTACTGCTCGTTCCGCAGGCGGATCACAATAGCGTCCTACTGTACGGGTTGGCCGAGTACCTGGAGGCGGTTTCAGACTTGGTGGGGATGATTCCGTCCGGGGCCTGATGCCACCGGCGGTCGATTTACCGTCGACGGAAGCCGAGCCACAGGACGAAGGCAACCATGGCAGTGCCGCCGACCACGGCCGGTAGGGCTGCCGCCGGGCGAAAAAGCGCGAGGGCGATGCCTCCGGCGAGCCCGTAGTTCTTCAGGGTGCCGAGGAGCACGAGACTGGTGAGGCAGGGTGCGGCGAAGCGCAGATGGCGCCCCGCCGCCTCGATGAGCAAAGCGAGCCCGAAAGTGGAGATCGCGGATACGATCGCCAGGGGCACCAGGGGGCCAGGGTTGTCGATCAGGATTTCTCGGTTCAGGCCGACGATGGTGTAGATCACGACAAAGAAGCCCCACTGCACCGCCGGACCGCGTATTGCCGTCAGGGGAACCGCGAGAGGGGTTTGTCGGAGGACGGCTCCGGCGAGCAGGGGCACGGCGACGAGCTCGAGGAGGATCTCCACCAGGCGTCCCAGATCGAACACGGCCTGACCCCAGAAGACGAGGCCGAGCAGCGGGGCGATGACCAGCGCCCCGAGGTATGCCGCCACGGTGCCGCGCAGGGCGAGGAGGCGGTCGCCGCCCAGCACATCCGCGAAGGGAATGACCGCGACCCCGGGTGGCACGGCAGCCAGGATCAGGAATCCGTCCCGCAGCGCGGGCTGGCTGGAGAAGGCCCGGCTGGCCAGGAGGAAGAAGCCGCTCAGCAGTCCGTAGCTGAGCAGGAGTCCGGCCGCGGCCCCGGCGGCTGCCCCGCGAGAAGCGAAGAGGTCCCGGGCCGGGATGCCCAGAGTGGAAAGGGTCATGATGACGGCCAACACGGGTAGGACGGCAGGGCGGATGGACGGTGCGGCCCCTGGGGCGAGGAGCCCGAGAACGAGGGCCAGGCAGAAAACGGCGTCACGGTTGCGGAGGAGGCGTAGAGGAGTTGTCACGGCCGCGCGTGCTCCCGAGAACAAGAATGGCAGGTCGTAGCGTGCTTCGGGCATGCTAAACGGAGTTGATCGGACGGGAAAGGCGCGAGTAGGAGTCGCACGCGGAGAGTCCGCAGTGTGCTCCGCGGTGCAAAGAGGAGTGTTCATGGAGATGAAAGAAGAGCTGCGCCACGAGATCCAGGCGTTCGTCGCGAACGGGCCGGGGAACCGCAGGGAAGGGGACGCCGGATCGTATTTCGACTCCCCCCTGATTGGTTTTGCCGCCGCGGCCGACCCGCTCTTCCAGGAGTACAAGCGCATCATCGGCCCGTTCCACCTGACTCCGCGAGAGT
>QKJM01000581.1 GCA_003249315.1 Archangium sp. | reverse complement strand
AGCACCTGCTCGCGCGCCTCCAGGGCACCCAGCTCGGCCGCCTCCGCGCCCGCCTTCGCCGGGCCGATGAGGAAGATGCCCTCCGGGGTGAAGAGGGGCTGCGAAATCTGCGCCTGCAGGTAGCGCGAATCCCTCGCCATGATGGTGACGGGCGGAGGAATCAGGTCCGGCAACACCGGGCGCAGGCCGTACACGCCGCCCACGAGCTGGACGAACTGGCCCAGGTCCAACAGGGCCTCGGCGCTGCTGCGAACGATCTGCCCGCCGACAGTTACCTCGGGCTGCCAGGCCGTCCAGGCGCGACGCACGCCGGCCTGGGTCACCGCGGCCTGGGCCCGGGCGGCGGCCAGGTCCGGGCTCTGCCTCGAGGCGAGGACGAGTGCCTCTCGCAGCGACACCTCGCGCAGCGTGGGGGCGGCGAGAGCGGACGCCGTGGCCGGGGAGTCCTCCGGAGCGGCGGCGAGCACCGGGGCGGGCACGCCGAGCGGCAGGAGGGCGAGGAGGACGAGCGAGAGGGGACGCCGGTCGGTGGGGATTCGGGTGTGCATGGGTGCTTGCTTCACAAGGAGGAACCGGGGAGGGCCGGGGCGCCGCTCAGGCGGCGCGGCTGGACTGCTCCTCGACAGGCAGGGACGGAGGCGGACCCACGTCGTCGTCCTTCTTCTTCGTCACGCGGGAGAACACGCCCACCTTCTCCATCACGGCGAACACCACCGGCACCACCAGCAGGGTGAGGAAGGTGGAGGTGATGACGCCGCCAATCACGGAGATGGCCATGGGCGCGCGGAACTCCGCGCCCACGCCCGTGCCGATGGCCGTGGGCACCATGCCGATCGCCATGGCCGCGCTCGTCATGAGGATGGGGCGCAGGCGGCGCGGGCCCGCCTTCATCAGCGCCTGGTCCACCGAGTCTCCCTCGCGCAGGTACTGCAGCGCGCCGTCCACCAGGAGGATGGCGTTCTTCGTCACCAACCCCATCAGCAGGATGATGCCGATCATCGCGCCCATGGACACGTTGAAGCCGGTGAAGAACAGGCCCAGCAAGGCGCCCACCAGCGCCAGCGGCAGCGACACCATGATGGTGAAGGGGTGCTTGAGCGACTCGAACTGGCTGGCCAGCACCATGTAGATGAAGACGAAGGCCAGCAGGAAGGCCACGCCGAAGGCCTCGTTCTGCTCGGCCAGGTTCTTCATCTGCCCGTCGTAGACGATGGAGTAGCCCGCCGGCAGCGGCTTCGCTGCCACCTGCTCGCGCAGCTTCCTCGCCACCTCACCCAGGGCCGCGCCCCCCAGGTTCGCGAAGACGGCGAGCTGCCGCTGGCGGTTCTCGTGCTCGATGACGCTCGGCCCCTCGCGCAGCTCCACCGTCGCCACGTCCGACACGGGGACGAGCCCCCGAGGCGTGGCCACCAGAATCCGCCGCACGCGCTCGGGATTCTCGCGGTCGCGCTCTGACAGCCGCACGCGGATGTCCGTCTCGTCGGTGCCCTCGCGCAGCTTGGCCGCCACATCGCCGCCGATGGCCAGCCGCATCTGCAGGGCCAGCGCCGCCGCGCTCACGCCCATGTCCTTGGCGCGCGCCCGGTCTATCTCGATCGCCAGCTCCGGCTTGGGCGGGTTGTATTCCACTCGCACGTCCGCGGTGCCGCCCATGTCGCGCAAGATCTGGGCGATGCGCTCGGACTCCTCGAGCAGCTTCCCGAGGTCCGGTCCAATCACGCGCACCATCACCGGGTAGAAGTCGCCACCCAGCCCTTCAATCACGGGAGGATCCGCCAGGGTCACCCGCGTGGCGGGCAGCTCCTCGGGAACGAGCAGCGCGCGCGCATCCTCCTTGATGGCCTGGATGCCGCGCGAGCGCTCGTGCTTGCCCACGGTGAGCACGCGCAGCTTCGCCTTGTTCACCTCTCCGTTGGGGCCGAGGATGCTGTAGACATCCGTCACCTCGGGGAGGCCCTGCTTGATGAGCGTCTCGGCCCGAGCGGCGCGCGCCGTCGTCTCCTCCAGGCTGGCCGAGTCCGGCAGCTTCAGGTCCACGATGAACTGCGAGCGATCCTCCGCCGAGAGGAACTCCATCCCCAGCGTGCTCGCCGCCCCGAAGGACAGCACCATCACCACCGTGGTGATGCCCGCCGTCATCCACTTGTGGTCCAACACCCAGCGCAGCACCCGCTCGTAGAGGCGCTCGTTGGCCTCCAGGAAGCGGCGGATGGCACCCGCCACCGCGTTCTCCTGGTGCATCTCTCCCAGCTTGCGCTGCTTCGCCAGCCGGGCCGACAGCATGGGATCCAACGTGAAGGAGATGAAGAGGGAGATGAGCACCGCCACCGAGATGGTGACGCCGAACTGCCGGAAGAACTGGCCGACGATGCCCGGCATGAAGGCCACCGGGATGAACACCGCCACCAGCGAGAACGTGGTGGCCAGCACCGCCAGGCCCACGTCGCTGGTGCCCTTGGAGGCCGCGCTCACCGGATCCTCCCCCTGCTCCAGCCGGTGGGTGATGGCCTCGCGCACCACCACCGCGTCGTCGATGAGCAGTCCGATGGCCAGCGACAGCGCCAGCAGCGTCATCTGATTGAGCGTGTAGTCCAGCGCGTACATGAAGAAGAACGTTCCAATCACCGACGTGGGCAGCGCCAGCGAGGAGATGAACGTGCCGCGCGGATCCAACAGGAACACCAGGATGATGAGCACCGCCATCGCGCCACCGAAGAAGAGCGCCACCCACACCTCGTGGGTGTTCTCCTTGATGAGCACCGACTGGTCCACCAGCAGCGTGGCCTGGAAGCCGTTGCCCAGGCTCGGCACCATCTCCGCCAGCTTCGCCTTCACCCCGTCGCTCACCGCCAGGGTGTTGGAGCCCGGCTGCTTGACGATCTCCAGGATGATGGCGTCGCTGCCGTTGAGACGCGCGGTGGTGCGCCGCTCGGCCACCCCGTCGACGACGGTGGCGATTTCATCCAGCCGCACCTGCGCCCCCGTGCGGCTCTGTGCCACCGGCAGCGCCCTCAGCTCGTCCACGTCCTGGTACTGCCCCAGCGAGCGCACCGTCAGCTCGTTCGCCCCGAGCTGCAGCCGGCCCGCCGGCAGGTTGAGGTTCTCCGCGCCGATGCGCTGGGCAATCTCCATCGGAGACACGCCCACCGCGAGCGCCTTGTCCAAATCGATCTCCACCTGGATTTCGCGCTCGTCACCGCCGCTGATGCGCACCTCGGCCACCCCCTCTATCTGCGCCAGGGCCGGCTTGAGCTCGTCTTCGATCAGCTTGAGCACCGTGCGCGAGTCCGCCTGGGCGCTCGCGGCGTAGGTGAGGACGGGCACGGCGGAGACGTCCACCCGCCCCACCACCGGCGCGTCCGCGTCCTGCGGCAGCCGGTTGGCCACCGAGGCCACCTTGTCGCGCACCTCCTGCACCGAGCGGTCCAGGTCCGCCGACAGCTTGAACTGCACCACCACCGTGGCCAGGTTCTCCCGGCTCCAGGAGTGGATCTTGTCCACCCCGCTGATGCCGGCCACCGCGTCCTCGATGGGCTTTATCACCTGGGTCTCTATCTCTCCCGGACCGGCTCCCTTGTAGAGGGTTGTCACCACCACCACCGGGAAGGAGACGTTCGGATAGAGGTCGGTGCCCAGCCGGGAATAGCCCATCACCCCGAGGACGATGAGGCAGATGGAGAGCATGGCCGTGAAGACCGGCCGGCGGATGGAGACGTCGCTGAGGAGCATGGGACGCTCGTGAGTCCTTCGGAGTGCGGCGGAGAGCTACTTGACGGAGACGCGACCGCCCTCGGCGAGGGCCGGCGTGGGGTATTCGACGACCTTGTCCAGCGGGGAGGCGGCCTTCACCACCACCTCGCGGGTGCGGCGCTCCAGGACCTGGACGTCCACGCGGCGCAGCTCGCCGGAGGAGGCCACCACCAGCACGTGCTCGCCGCCGGTGGCCACCAGCGCGGTGGAGGGGACGACCTGGGCCTCCTGGGCCTCGCCCAGCGGGAGGATGGCGCGAGCCAGTGTGTGAGCCACGAAGCGCCCGTCCTCGTTGGGCACCGAGAGCTCCACTGGAATCCGCCGGGTGGCGGGGTCCGCCGAGGGAAGGATGGTGCGCACCACCGCCTCGTCCGTGGAGGCGCCGCCCCCGAGGGACTCCACGCGCACCTTCGAGCCCGGCTGCAGCCGCTCGCGCACGGACTCGGCCACCGTCGTCTTCAGCAGCAGCGTGTCCAGGTTCTCCAGCGCGAAGAGGGGCGAGCCCGGCCCCACGGTGGCCCCCACCTCCTCTGGCGCGTTGATGACGGTACCGGAGAAGGGTGCCCTGAGCTCATGCCGGCGGCGTCCCGCGAGCGCCTGGGCGAGCTGCGCCTTCGCCGCGAGCAACTGCGCCTCGGCCTGCTTCGCCTGGGTGGTGGAGGAGCGGTTCTGCAGGTCGCTCACGTTGCCCTCCTCCCGCAGCTTCGCGTTGCGCTCAGCCACGTCCGCGGCCATGGCGGCGGCCACCTCCGCGGCGGCCACCCCGGCCTGGGCCTGCGCCACCTGGGCGTCGGAGATTTCCGCGTTGAGCTGCGCGAGCACCTGCCCCTCCTTCACCACCTGGCCCTTCTTCACGCGCAGCCGCTCCAGCCGGCCGCCCACCTCGAAGCCGAGCTGAAGGCCCTGGGCGGGGAAGAGCGTGCCCGTCACCTCCTCGCTCGGCGCGGCCCGCACCGCTCGCGGCGTGGTGAGTGACACCGCGGGCAACTCCGGCGCCGCGGCCCGGGCGCTCGGGGGCGAGGCGTCCGCCTTGCAGCCGGAGAGGGGAAGCGCGGTGGCGGCCACGCCCATGGCAATCAGCCCGGTGAAGAGAGGCGTCCTGGACGGTTTCACGGTTGGGACCTCGAGGTGCTGCGAGTACGAGAGGACGCGCGGGCCCTCGTGGGCCGGCGCGAGGATTTCTTCTTGGGCAGGCTGCCCTCGCGGATGAGGAGGTGCAGGGAGCGAGCCCACGCCTCCAGGTCCGGCTTCCGCTCCATGCGGCTCATCCGCTGGGCCAGCAGCACGTGGGTGCCGACGATGAGCGAGCCGAAGACTTCCGCGGGCACGTCCGGGCGACACGCGTGCGTCCTCTGCAGCCGGTTGAAGTCCTCCCCCACCCGCTCCACCTCCTGCTCCACCAGCCACCACGCCAGCGACTCGAACTCCGTCCCCCGGCTGCCGCTCATCAGCACCGCCACCACGTCGCGGTACGCCCACATCAGCTCCAGCGTCCGCACGTCCCCCTCCGCCTGCAGCGCCACGAAGCGCTCATAGCGCTCCGTACACCCCGTCACGTCCCGGGCCTCCAGCGGCCCGTGCTCGGCGAAGAAGCGCTCCATCACCTCCAGGCGCTCGGAGCGCAGCCGCTCCGTGGCCGCCTTGAACGCCTCCACCAGCTCTCCGAAGAGCGCCTCCTTCGAGGCGAAGTGCAGGTAGAAGGCCCCCTTGGACAGCCCGCACGCCGCGGTGATGTCCTCGATGCGTGCCCCCTTCAAGCCCTTGCGCACGAACTCCTCTCGCGCGGCGGCGACCAGTGCTGCTCGGGCGTTTGGGTCCGCGGGACGAGCCATGACGCGCCCATGACTAACCCGCCAGTCAGAAACTCCGCCAGGGGGGTTTCTGAATCGCGAGTCAGTAATTGCACGACTTCACTTATCGAAAGCATCAATACGACTAAACACTCACATGACCCGCAAAGACGAAGGGCGGCCCCCGTGAAGAGGAGCCGCCCGTGGGAGCGAGGTGTCTCGCGCCGCGACTACGGGTAGAGGATGCCCGCGCCCTGCTTGTCCAGGTTGGTGAGGGTGAGGCTCCAGCTATTGGTGCCGTTGCACTGCGGGTAGTGCATCACCGAGCTGGAGTCGTACGGCGTCAGCGCACGCCAGTTGTTGTCCTCGTAGCACACGCCGGCCTCGGGGCGGGTGTGCTCATGGCGGAAGCCAATGGTGTGGCCCAGCTCGTGGCGCAGAATCCCATCCAGGCCCGGCGCCGTCGGAGAGAAGGACGAGCCGTCGATGAGGATGTTGCGGTTGCGGCGGCTGGAGTTGGGGAAGAAGGCGCGCGCCAGGTACTGGCCGCCCGCGTTCACCGGGCTCACGTCGAACACCACGCCCTTGGTGCGGCTGTTGCAGTTGCTGTCCAGCGAGGAGTCGTGGATGAAGTTCACCTTCGCGGCGCCCTCCCAGGCCCCCGTCGCGGTGGTCATCGACTTCACCACCGCGTTGTAGTTGCCGCCGAACTTGGTGCTCACGCAGTAGGTGAGGTTGAGCGCCTCGCTCGCCGTCCACTTCACGTCCGAGCCGCCGCTCGTGTACACCGCCAGCCCGCCCTGCACCTGGCCAATCTCCCCGGCCACCAGCGACTCGTACACCTCGCGCAGCTCCTGCTCCGTCTCCGCCATCTGATCGCCGGAGTAGACGAACACCCCCGACTCCGGCTCCTGGTACGCCTTCGCCTTGAACTCCTCGAAGGTCAGCGTCTGGGACGGCTCGGCGGTCTCGGGGCCACCACACGCCGTGCCGAGAAGGGTCACACCCGCCAGAAATGCCATGGAGCGAAACTTGAGCATCAACGAATCCTCATTTCGTGATAAAATGAAACGACGCGACCTGACGGCTGAAACGCTCAGCCCCGCCAGTCACGCCGCACCCGAAGAGCAAGCGCCGCGCCACAACCCCTACGTGCCGGAATCTCCAGCGTTTCGGACGCCCCCCTCCCCCGGTGTTGGAGTGCCCGCGCACCACCCTCCGCGCGGCCGGGTGCCAATTCTTTTGACACACCGCACCGGAACCCCAGGGATTTCAATCCCTTGAGCCACCCGAGGAATTCGTCCTCGAACGAGACACCCCTGTCCTGAAATGAGACAGGCGGGCGGACAGGCGTCGGGAAGGGCTACAGAGAGGGGGCGCCGAGCCGCTGCAGGGAGGTACACAGGGGGCACGCGGAGGGGGCGTGGGGCACGTCGCGCCGGTGCAGGTCCAACACCGCGCGGGAAATCTCGGCCAGCTCGCGGCGCACCTCGCGCCGGGCCCCCTTCACCCGGGGAATGGAGAGGTTGTCGTAGGCGGTGGTCTGGTGGCGCATCCAGGCGATGACGGCGGCCTCGGCGCGGCGCTCGAGGGGAATGCGCTCGGTGCGGGCCACGGTGCCGCTGCCCACGGGGGTGGCGTGGGCGGACACGGCCACGGCCAGCCGCTTCGCGTGGGAGGTGAAGGAGGGGGCGAAGGCGAGGAAGCGCAGCACGGCGTTGGCGAAGTCCACCTCGTACTCGGCCTGCTCGCGCTCGCGGCGGCGGGCGTCCGCCTCACGGCGGCGGGCGTAGGCAGGGGTGGCGCGCTCGGCCTCCAGGGCGGCCCTGGCGGAGAGGATGTGGGGCTCGGGCGCCCACACCCCGCGGGAGAACACCTTGCGCCCCTTCTTCTCCACCACCGTCCAGCTCGGGCCGGCGGCCTTCACCCGGCGGGTGAGGCCCGCGTCCCCGGGGGGCAGCAGGGCCCAGCCGGCGGGCACGGTGAGGAGGGTGCCATCGGCCGCGCGCACGCGGCGCGGCTCGCTCGTGGGGGCAACGGTGAGGGAGTCACTCATGGCGGGGGTGGGGCCTATAGCGCAAGCGTCGTCCGCGAGGGAAGCGCCGGAGCATCAACCCTGGTATGGGGGGAGGCCTGCGGGAGGTTTTCGACTTGGGCAGCGGCATGTCCATTCTCAGACTCACCTTTCTTGGCACCTCGGCTGCCCAGCCGACGCTGCATCGCAACCTGTCCGGCCTGGCGGTGAAGGCGGACGCGGATCTGCTCCTCTTCGACTGCGGAGAGGGTAGCCAGCGACAGATGGTGCGCTTCGGCACCGGGTTCACCGTGGATGCCGTCTTCTTCACCCACTTCCACGCCGACCACTACCTGGGAATCATCGGCTTCCTGCGCACCCTGGGGATGATGGGTCGCGAGCAGCCCATGCACCTGTACGGCCCGCCCCCGGCGCGCCGGCTGCTGAACCAGGCGGTACACCTGGGCGTGGAGTCGCTGGCCTTCCCCACCGAAATCCACGAGCTGCGGGATGGGGACACGGTGCAACGGCGCGGCTACACCGTGCAGGCGGTGGGGGTGGACCACCGCATCAACGCGCTCGGCTACGTGCTGCAGGAGGACGAGCGCCCGGGCCGCTTCAACCTGGAGAAGGCCCGCGCCATGGGCATTCCCTCAGGACCCCTCTACGGCCAGCTCCAGCGCGGCGAGGCGGTGGAGCTGCCGGACGGTCGCACCATCCGCCCCGAGGAGGTGCTGGGCGAGCCCCGACCCGGGCGCCGCCTGGTCATCTCCGGCGACACCCGCCCCTGCCCGGCCCTGGTGCGCGCGGCGAGGGACGCGGACCTGCTCATCCACGAGTCCACCTTCGCGGACGAGGAGCAGGAGCGCGCCCACGAGACGCGCCACTCCACCGCGCGCGAGGCGGCGCGGGTGGCGAGGGAGGCGGGAGCGAAGCGGCTCGTCCTCACCCACCTCTCCAGCCGCCACGACACGGACCCCTCGCGACTGCTCTCCCAGGCCCGTGAGGAGTTCCAGGGCCCCGTCGACGTGGCGCACGACGGGTTCACCCTCGAGCTGCCCATGCGCGACTGAGCGCGCGGGCGCTAGGGGATGGCCTTGAGGGCCTCGGCCTCCAGGGCCTTGGCCGCCTCCGGGGCCACCCGCTGCAGCAGCTCCCACTCCATCTCGAAGTCGCGCTGCATGCTGCTGGTGTCGTTGCCAATCTCCTGCGCCTGGCCGGTGCGCGAGTCCACTGCCCCCGGGCCGGACACGGTGCGGTTCTGCCGGAAGACCTCCACCGCGCTCCTGGCCGGACCGGCCTCCTTGCCTCGCACCAGGTAGCGCACGAACGAGGTCCCCAGCGAGGAGGGCGCCCCCACCTGGTGCCAGTCGGTGGCGATCTCATACGTGCCGGGCGCCTCGCGCATCGGCAGGGCCTTCTGCTGCAGCAGCGTCCGCACCTGCGGCCACACCTCGGCGAGCGGCTGGCCGTACACGAACTGACTCGCCTTCTCCTGGATGTAGGCCTGACGGCGGGTGGCCGCACAGCCGGTGACGAGCACCGCGGCGGCAACGACTGCCAGTGACATCGACCACTGCCCCCACTTCGACTGCGTCATGAGTGTCTCCCTTGTGGAGAGGATGAGCTCCGGATGGGAAGCGTCCCCCTCTTCCACTGTACGACAAGGGGAACGCGCCCGTGGAGAACTCCTCGGGAGCTCTCAAGCATGGGGCCGCGGTTCTTCCTGAAGCGACTCCCCCGCCCCCGCGGCCTTCACCGGGGCCCGAGCGGGCCGCTCCGCGGACAGGTGCTCGAGGATGAGCGCCGCCGTCCGCTCCGGCATCTCCAGCGGTACGAAGTGGCCCGCCTCGGGCAGGTAGCGCACGTCCGGCCGGTGCTCGAAGTAAGGCTCGAGCTCGTACGTAAGGGCCTTGCCCAGCGCCACGTCCCGCTCGCCCCAGATGAGCATGAAGGGAGCGCGGATGCGCGGAAGCTCTCGCATCCGGCTCCACTTGCCGGAGGAGAAGAGGCCGCGGAACATCTGCCGGTAGTAGGCGATGGCCGCGCGCGCCGCACCGGGCCGGGAGAAGTTCGCCTCGTACTCGGCCAACCGACCGGCGGGCACACGCGAGGGCTCCACCAGCGCGCTCCGGATGAGGCGCGACACCAGGGCGCCCCCTCGCGCGGACAGCAGGCGCTCGGGCAGGAACGGGAGCTGGAAGAAGAAGATGTACCAGGAGCGCTTGAGCTGCGCGGGCTCCCACATCCGCCGGAGCATCACCGACGGGTGCGGAGCGTTGATGACCACGAGCCGCTCCACCCGCTCCGGGTACATGATGGCCAGGTAGTAGGCGATGATTCCGCCCCAGTCATGCCCCACCACGTGTACGGGCCGACCCGGCTGGAGGTGCTCGGCCAGGTTGGCGATGTCCTTCGCCAGCGTGTCGAGGTCATACCCGTGCTCCGGGCGCTCGGTCCCCCCGTAGCCGCGCAGGTCCGGCGCGACAGCCCGGAAGCCAGCCTCGGCCAGCCGAGGAAGTATCTCGCGCCAGCTCTCCGACAGTTCGGGGAAGCCGTGGAGGAGTAGCACGAGAGGCCCATCCGACGGGCCAGCTTCCAGCGCCTGCATGCGCAGGCCGGGCAGGGGAACGGACAGCATCGCGATGTCATCCATGCGCCACTCCTTATGCCCCTGGTGATTCCGAAGGAATCACCACCTGTGTGAAGCGTCATGCGCCTGACACGAGCATTCCCCGCCTGGACCTGCCA
This sequence comes from Archangium sp., assembly GCA_003249315.1. GTDB lineage: Bacteria > Myxococcota > Myxococcia > Myxococcales > Myxococcaceae > QKJM01. Next base: position 2,995 of record QKJM01000581.1, on the reverse strand, counting down.
CCCTCCCCTGGACATGTTGGAGGACAGCGATGATTCCCATCAGCGATGACAACCCCACGCTCCGCACGCCCTACGTCACGTACGTGCTGCTCGGCATCATCGGAGCGGTGTGGCTCTTCCTCCAGGGAGCCGGCTTCGACCACGTCGCGCTGTCCGCGAGCCTCTGCAACTACGGGCTCATCGCGGGCGAGCTCACCCGGCTGGCGCCCGTGGGCCTCGCCATTCCCCTCGGGGAGGATCTCTTCTGCGTGGTGGACCGGGAGCCCATCAACTTCTTCACGCCCCTCACCTCCATGTTCCTCCACGGAGGCTGGGGCCACATCCTCGGAAACTGCCTCTTCCTCTGGGTGTTCGGCAACAACGTGGAGGACAGCATGGGGCGAGCGCGCTTCGCCGTCTTCTACGTGGTGTGCGGGCTGGCGGCCGCGGCGGCCCAGGTGTTGGTGGATCCCTCCTCGCCCGTGCCCATGGTGGGGGCCTCGGGGGCCATCTCCGGAGTGATGGGGGCCTACCTCATCCTCTACCCGCGAGTGCGGGTGAACATGCTCTTCATCATCTTCATCATCATCCGCATCATCCCCGTGCCCGCCTGGGCGGTGCTGGTGTGGTGGTTCCTGCTCCAGGTGATCATGGGCCTGCCCCAGCTCACGCGGAACGAGCCGGGGATGTCCGAAGGCGTGGCGGTGTGGGCGCACGTCGGTGGCTTCGTGGCGGGGCTGCTCCTGGTGAAGCTCTTCGAGAACCCCAGGCTCAAGTCGCGGCGCGAGGCGTGGCGGCACCGGCTGCACCCGAACCACCCGTGAAGAAGGAGGGCAGGCACCAGGAAGAGGACCCGCAGCGGAGAGCGGACTGACACGACAACGATGTTGACAATCATCCATACAGGAGCCTACACGCGCCCGTCCGTACGTTGACACACTCGGAGGATGTTACCTACATGAGAACGGCCTCAGGGACACAGAGAGCGTTGGCTGTGAGCCTTGCCCTCATGCTTTCTTCCTGTAGCGCAACGCGCTACTCATCGACCGGACCTACAGGCCCCCAGGACCTGACCAGGTACGCGATTGTTTTCGAGCAACAACCAGATGGGCAGGTGGCGCACACCTGGATTCCACTGAAGGAATTCGATGTAGCGAAACATCAGCGCACCTCGAGCACAACAAATACACGTCAAAGCATCGTGCGCGTCTGCTCCTCTGACTTGAATACGTACTGCGACGGTCGGCATGACCAGTGCGTGAAGGACTGCCTCAAGAGCAGTAGACCCTTCGCGATTGGCTACCGAAAATACATGGACACCAAGGCTCAGCCGTGGCGCATCGCCAGGGGTTGGTGGTGTCCGAGCAACTGCATGGAAGCGGCGATTGAATGCAAGAAGGGGCGCGGTGAATGGGCAGAAAACTACGCCGCCGAGTTTGATGCGATAGATCCTGCCATTGACTGGATCAAGGAACATCGCACGGAGCTTGTCGTGGGTACTGTCGTGATCATCGCTGGCGTGGCTTTCGCCGTCGTGGTCGCAGCCTCGGGAGGCTCGGCACTCGCTCTGGCGCCACTCCTGGTCTTCGCGGAAATCTCCCCAGGAGTGTCCCCCGAAATCCAGCTCGCGGAGGCATCCCGGTGAAGGTCTACGACGCCCTCTCGAACGCGGCGATTCTCATCGCATCTCGGAGACAAGCAGCGAGGTCGACGGGGCTCGAGGAGGAGGAAAAGCTCTGGAGCTATATCCTCGCGCTCAGCAACTTCGTCCATGTCACAGGCCAGGTCTACCGATTCGAAGACACCCTCACGGGGACGACTCCAACGGAACATCCTCACATCAGCGAGCGACTGAGCGCGCACAAGGGCACGTTCGCGCGACCGGCGGTGGAACTGCTGCTGAAGGTTCTGGACGAAACACCAGAGCCCGAACACAAGCAGCACGTGCTCGTTCTCATCGCCCTCCTCAATTTCATCGCTGACACCGGGCAACTCGACGATGTCGAGGACTTCTTCATCAATCAATCGGACCATGCCCCAGTAGCCATCGCGCACTTCAACAGCCACGAGGAAGCGGAGGCATGGCTGAAGAGCATCGCGAAACCTCCCAGCCCGGCCCTCATCCTCATTGGAGACGAGTATCACCAGTTCTGGTACATGCGCGAGGACAACACGCGCGGCATGTATCGCGACTATGCAATAGAGCCGGCGCTGGAGGCACTTGCCGCCCGAGGAATCCCCCCACAGACGCCTTCGTTTGCCACGCGAGCGGAGGCTGAGGCATGGTTGATGAGCCACCCTGCGAATCCCTATACCTTTGTGGCAATCGCTGGGGAGCACTACTTCGCGGTACACCACCGGAGGCTGAAGCGCCACTCGCTCCGCCATGTGGCGTCAGCCCTGAAAGCCTGGGAGGAGCGCAAGCGGACCATCGAAGTCGAGACGGCCATGGAGTCAGCAGCCCCGTCAGATGGAGCCAGTGAGTAGCTTCCTGGCCGACCTGGGAAGGTTCAGACGATGTTGGCCTCCTCAGTGGGGAGGCCGACTCCCTCAGAAGGCGGCGTCGAAGGTGACCTCCCCGGCGACGCCGACCTGGTAGGCCGAGACGCGACGCTCGAAGAAGTTCGCCAGCTCCTGCACGTCCTGCAGCTCCATGAATCCAAAGGGGTTCTTCGCGCCGTAGCGCCTCGGCAGCTCCAGCATGGCGAGCCGTTGATCCGCGACGAACTCGAGGTACTCCCGCATCTCGCGCACCGAGAGCCCCGCGACGCCGAGTCCCAGGAGGTCCTCCGCGAACTGGAGCTCGCAAGCCACCGCCTCCTCGAGCATGGCTCCGAGCTCGCGCTCCATCTCCGCGTCGAAGAGGTCGGGCTCCTCGCGGCGCACCGTCTTCACCACCTCGAAGGCGAAGGCCATGTGCGCGCTCTCGTCGCGGAACACCCAGTTGGTCCCCGCCGCGAGCCCGTGCAGCAGCCCCCTGGAGCGCAGGAAGTACACGTAGGCGAAGGCCGCGAAG
>QKJM01000306.1 GCA_003249315.1 Archangium sp. | reverse complement strand
AGCTCCGTTCCCGCAGGGCCGCGAGCGCCTCGGCGAGTCGTACCGTTTCAATCACGCTCGCGGAGGATGCATCCAGCCCCTCGTCGCGCAGCAGGTGGGCGATGCGCGCCGCCCATGTCGACACCGTGCGCTCGGGTGTGTTCCACAGGTGCGCGTACCACCCCGGGGACTCCACGCCCGCGCCATACCCGCTGCGCCAGCCGAGCCGGTCGTACGTCCACGGAATCCACGTGGCGGCCACCTTCGTCTTCGGCAGGCCACGCAGCAGGGCATCATCCTCCTTGACGGGCCGCTGCTCGACGAGCGCCGGCGCGTGCCAGGCTCCGCACACCACCGCGATTCGCTGGAAGCCGTCCTTCTTCGCCTGGCGGATGCACCGTCGCATGTGGGCCTCGCGCCGGGCCTCGCGCGGGGAGAGTTCGCCCTCGTCCTCCCTCAGGGCGCTCATGGCCTCCAGCACGGCCTCGAAGACGCCCTCGGGGTTGTGGCGTTGCTCGATGACCTGCTCCCACCAGCGCTCGCCGTCCTCGTAGCCCGCGGCCTTCGCCAGCGCTCCAAGTGGATCCGCCCGGGGCCTCGGGGTCTCCTCGGTGGGCTCGGCTTCTCCGGTCCCTTCCTTCTCGGACTCGGGCTCGAGCTGGTGCGCCTGAGGCAGGTCGATGAAGCGCACCGGAATCGCGCGCCGCAGGGCGTGCTGGACGGCCTGCCACTCGGGGGAGAAGACGGCGAAGGGGTAGAAGACGGCCTGGGCGGGCCGCTCCACGGCGTAGATGAGCAGGGCCACGGGCGGCTGCATCTCCGCGTGCGCCGCCAGCGGCAGGAGGGCGTCGGCATCCGGTGGGCCCTCGACGAGCACCACGTCCGGCTGGAGCTGCTCGAGGGCGGCCCGCACGCTGCGCGCGCTGCCCGGGCCATGGTGGCGCACGCCCAGCACGTGTACCGACGCGCCCGGCTCAGCGCTCACAACACCTCCATGCACGCGCGGTAGAGGTCCTTCCAGCCGTCACGCTCCTTCACCACCGTCTTCAGGTACTCCAGCCACACCACCCGGTCCTGCACGGGGTCCTTCATGATGGCGCCCGTCAGGCCCGCGGCCAGGTCTCCCGCCTTGAGCACTCCGTCCCCGTAGTAGCCCGCCATGGCCAGGCCGCCGTTCATCACCGAGATGATCTCCGCCGTGGACAGCGCCCCGGACGGCGTCTTGAGCTTCATCGCCCCGTCGAGCGTCGCGCCGCCTCGCAGCTCGCGGAAGAGCGTCACCACCCGGCGGATCTCCTCCATCGCGGGCTTCTCCGCCGGCAGCGCGAGCGCCCGGCCCAGCTCGCCCACGCGCTTCTCGACGATCTCCACCTCCTGCTCCATCGTGTCGGGAACGGGCAGCACCACGGTGTTGAAGCGGCGCAGCAGGGCGCTGGACAGCTCGTTGACGCCGCGGTCGCGGTTGTTGGCCGTGGCAATCACATTGAAGCCGCTGTGGGCCTGCACCTCCACGGAGAGCTCTGGCACGGGCAGCGTCTTCTCGCTGAGCACGGTGATGAGGGCGTCCTGCACCTCGCTCGGCATGCGCGTCAGCTCCTCGAGGCGCGCCAGCTTTCCATCGCGCATGGCCCGCATCACCGGGCTGGGCACCATCGCCCCCTCCGAGGGGCCCTCGGCCAGCAGCCGCGCGTAGTTCCAGCCGTAGCGCAGCGCCGACTCGTCCGTGCCGGCCGTGCCCTGCACCAGCAGCGTCGAGTCGCCGGAGATGGCCGCGGCCAGGTGCTCGCTCAGCCAGGACTTGGCGGTGCCTGGGACGCCGTAGAGCAGCAGGGCCCGGTCGGTGGCCAGCGTCGCCACGGCGATCTCCACCAGTCGCGCGTTGCCGATGTACTTGGCCCCCACCTGGAAGCCGCTGGGGAGCTGGCCGCCGAGGAGGTAGGTGCGCACGGCCCAGGGCGACAGCTTCCACCCCGACGGCTTCGGGCGGTCATCGGCCTTGGCGAGCTCGGCCAGTTCCTCGGCGTACTGCTGTTCGGCGTGCTGGCGGAGTAGGTGGGTGGCGGTCACGGTTTCAACTCCTCGTACAGGATTCGACGCAGGGAGAGGGTTTGCTGGAAGCGCTCGAGGGCCGCTCTCCAGGGGGACAGGGCCCGGGGCATCTCGAAGGGTTCGGCGGCGGCGGCGAAGCACTCCTCGGGCAGGGCGAGGGCCGCGTGGTGGAGCGAGTCGAGCACCGCCTCGGTCTTCACGTTGAGCGCCGCGATTCCTCGCAGCGTCTGGAGCCAGGCACGGCCAAGCTCCTCTGGCCAGGGCGCGGGTGTGGCCTCCAGGGCGCTGGCGAGCGAGGGCAGCCGCCCGGTGCCACGCAGCAGGCGCAGGGCTCGTCCGGCCCGCTCGGTGGGCTCGAGCTGCTCGAAGACGGACAGCGCCAGGGTCTGGGCCTTCTCGGCGGAGAGCACCTTCGCCTTGCAGTCCGTCCAGAAGCCGAGCAGCGCCGAGGCCCAGTCGGACTCCGCTCCCAGGCGGAGCGCGCGGGCCCAGCCCATGGAGAGCGCCACGCCATGCTCCGTCCGGGCCGCGGCGGCGAGCAGCGCCTCGGGAGAGGCCTCGAAGCGGCTCTCCCAGTCTCGCAGGGGGAGGTGCTCCAACAGGCGGACGAGCCAGTGCTCGCTCTGGCCGACTCCCGGTGGAGGTTTGTCCAGGCCGTCGCGCTCGGCCTCGGCGTCCCACTTCGCGGGGAGCTGGAGGCGTAGCTCCTTTCCCTTCTCCCACGTCACTACCGCGCGCGCTCGCTCGCTCATGCGCTGGACGAAGGCGGACCCGGGCAGCCGGGCGAGCAGGCGTCGCGCCACCTCGCGCACCGAGGCCGCTCGGTCCTTCCGGCCGAGCTCCAGCAGTGGCTCATCCTCGGGGGAGAGACCCACCTCCAGGCAGGCCAGGAAGCCGGCGCGTTGCTCGGCCTTCTCCTGCGTCCACGTGGCCTGCAGCCAGTCCCGGGCGCGTGCCGGCTCCATGGTCCGGCAGTGGGTGAGTGCCGCGCGTCGCTCTTCGGGTCTTCCTTCCGACCATACCCGCTCAGCCTCCGCGGCATCGTACCCCGCGGAAGTGGCCGTGAGGCGCCAGCCGGGATTCTGGCGGGCGAGCCACCGGCCGCGTTCGCCGAGCACCGGCTCCGCCACCGCGTACAGCGAGCGCTCCGGGAGCCCGAGCACCCTTGGCAGCAGCTCGGGCGGCAGCCGCCAGCCGGCACGGGCCATGCGGGTGAAGGCCTCGCGGAGCAGGGCCTCGTCCTTCTCCTGAATCAGTTCCAGGAGGACCGCGCTCACACGGGGAGGGCACACCGGGAGGGTGTCGGGCTGGGCCGCGTCGCTCCGGGGCTCTTGCCGGGGCAGCTTCCGTCCCGCGGTCGTCGCCACCGCCCGGGTTCCCGCCGCCAGCAGCAGGCGGCGCTCCACCGGCACGGCCTCGAGCGCGCGGAGGACGGTGCCCTCGAGGCCGCTGGCCTCGGAGACGAGCTCCGGTGCGCGGGAGGTGCCCAGGGTGGCCAGGCGCGTTAGCGAGTCGAGCTCGTTCATGGCGAGCCTCC
>QKJM01000578.1 GCA_003249315.1 Archangium sp. | reverse complement strand
CCAGCGCCACCATCTGGGGCTCGCACCCCAACTACGTGCATAAGCCCATGTGGGAGATGAAAGACCCGAACATCGTCAAGCAGGCGATCGAGGGCTACCACAACACCCACGCCCAGCAGTGAACAAAGCCCCCCCTGCCCTGCTACCCCTTGGGGGAGATGGCGACCTTCAGCCCTTCCTCCCACGTCTTGTCCTCGTCTGCGTAGTAGAGGTAGGCGCGGCTGGCGGGCCCGGTGTAGGTGCCCGGGACGGCCGCCACGAGCGAGAGCGACACGTCCACCCGCTGCTCGGGCCGCATGCCCCGCCAGTACAGCACCACCTCGCGGCCGAGCACCTCGTAGGCATCGATGGTGCCCTTCTTCACCAACTCCTTGAGCTGGTCATGCCGGGGCTCGAGTCCTCCCGGCAGGCCGATGATGGCCACGGCCGTGGGAAGCTGCTCGCCCGTCTTGTTCGTCACCGTGGCCCGAGCCTCCAGGAGCTCGCCCTCGGACACCCGCGCCTGACTGAGCTCCACCTGGAGCGCCACCTGCGTCCGAGGCGAGCTGGCCGGCTCGAGCGCGTGGTAGTCCACCGCCACCGAGTAGGGCATGGCCGAGCCTCCCGCCATGCGCAGCTCGATCTTCCGCGTGCCGGCGGTGAGGAACTCGGAGATATCCGGCAGCTTGATGGCGCCCTGCGTCTGCGCGTCGAAGCGCACCGCGTCTCCCACCGGACGGCCGTCCACGTACACACGCACGCTGCCGGCGGCCTTGGGGTGGGCCCGCGCCCTGTCGTAGGCGACGATGGCACGCAGCGCCAGCACCGTGCTCTGCGTGGAGCCGTAGCGCCCACCCTTGCACGAATCCGCCAGGTACCTCATGGCACGCTCCACGTTGCCCGCGTACTCCGCGTCTCGCAGCCAGGCCAGCACCGCCAGCGAGGTGGTTTCAATGGCCAGGGCCTCGCCGCCGCTGCCGACGATCGACTGCGTGCCGCCCCGCACCACGCCCTGCTTGTCCTGCTTCGCCGCCAGACGGGCCATCAACCGCCGGGCCTCGGCCTTGTCTCCCGCGAGGGACATGACGTTGGCCGTCAGCGCCACCACGTAGCTGTTGGTGCTCTCCGCCGCGACCTTCTTCAGCGCGGCCACCTCGCGCTGCACGTTCCTCTCACCGCTCTCCAGCAGCGACCAGAGGATGTAGGCGTTCGAGGTGTCCTGATCCTCCACCCAGACATGCAGGGCGCGCCGCTTGCGCGAGAAGCCGCCCTGACCGTCTCGCTTCGACAACAGCCACGCCCGCGTCCTCTCGAGCATGGCGCCATCCACCTCGCGAACCTGCTTCATGTCGTGGAAGTGCAGCAACCCATAGGCCGTGAGTGCCTCGTGGCCCGGGTTCTCGCCAAACCACTCGTAGCCCTTCTCCGAGCACTCGAAGCCCACCAGCCGCTTGTAGCCCGTATCCAGCTTCTCGCGCGCCGAGCTCACCAGCTTCGGGTCCACCCCCGTGTGCGACAGGAAGTACTGCTGCGCCATCGTCATGGGGTACGTCGTCGAGCTCGTCTGCTCGAAGCAGCCCGAGGGCTCCTGGATGAGGCGCGCCAGGGACTCGGTCATGTTCGCCAGCGGCGTGGGGTAGACAGCCACGGTGGCCCGGAGGCTGCCGGGCACCACATTGCGGGGAATCTCCACCGCGTGCGTCACCTTCTGGTCAGGCTCGAGCAGGCCGCCAAAGGCCGTCTGGATGGGGAAGCCATTGGGCTTCACCGACAGCTTGCGCGTGACGGTGTCCATGTAGTCGCCCGCCCGCGCCGAGAACGTCAGCTCCACGCCCTGCGTGGCCGGGCCCACCTGCATGTCCAGGAGCCGCCGCGCCCGCTCGCCCGGGCGCAGGTCCACCGAGGCGAGGTCACCCACTCGTGCCTCGCCCCGCAGCCGCACGCCCACCGAGGCGCCTCGCAGCGTGGACGTGGTACCATTCACCAGCGCCAGCGGGAGCTGGATGACGTCTCCTCGCGTCACCTCCAGCGGCAGCTTGGGCTCGAGGTAGAAGGGCTGCACGGACTCGAGGCTCGCCGTGCCCGCTCCGAGAGCGCCCCTGGCGTCGAAGGCGTTCGCGAAGACCTTGAAGGACGTGACGCTGTCATTGAGAGCAAACGTCACCGTTGCCTCGCCCGTCTTCTTGCTGGTGCGCACTCCCGCGTTCCAGAAGAGCGTCTCGGTGAAGTCCATCCGATCCGTGGGCTTGCGGCCCGGACGCAGCGAGTGAGCGTACTCGCGCACGGCAATCAAGTCCTGGCGGATGGCCCGCGCCTCCCGCTTCGCCGCGATTCTCTTTCGGTCCATCACCTTCCCGGACGTGGCGATGGCCTCCAGCATCTTGTCGTCCGCGCGCGCCTCCTGGCGGCCCATGACGACTGGCATGTCCCTGACGGGCTCCTCGGCCGGAGCCTGTGCGACGGGCTTGGCCGCCGGGACAGGGGGCGGCGCGGGCGCTCGCGCCATCCCTGGCACCCGGGCCCCTCGCTCGTTCATGACGGCCCCGAGCGCCATGGGTATCCCATCCTCCTCTTCGAACTCCGGAATGTCTCGGGGTGTCTGGATTCGGAGCGCCAGGACGCGCCTCGCGGCGTCTCCGTGCCGGGCCACGAAGCCCGTCGCATCGACAAAGGCGAAGCGCCGCCAGCCCTGCGTGCCCAGCAGCAGATCCAATGCCAGTGAGGCCTTCGAGTTCTTCTCGTCCAGGTACACGTGCGCGTCCGCCAGCTCCCGCACCTCGGGCTCCAGCAGCACCATGACGGGGAACCGAGGCGCCTGCTCGCGCTTCTCCACCATCTCCAGCACGCTGTCGTCCGTCACCGTCAGCCCCACCACCGCCGACACGGGCTGGCCCTCCAGCGTCGTCCTCGCCGTCAGCTTCACCGTGTCCCCGGGCACGTAGCGCGGCTTGTCCGCGCGCAGCTCCACGGTGAGCTGCTTCGCCGGAGTGCGGAACACCAGGCGCTCCGCCAGCGGGCGGCCGTTGGCATCCCACACCGTGGCCACCAGCACCCCATCGGCGTCCTTCGGCTCCAGCGTCACCGTCCTGCTTCCGCGAACCTCGGCCGAGGCTACCTCCCGCTCCCGCTGGGACAACGTCACCCTGGCCCGATCCAGGCCCGCGAGCGACACAGCGAGTCGCACAGGCTGGCCTCGAGGCACCACCTCCCGCTCGGCGCGCAGGGTGGCTCCTGTGGCCTTCGTCTCCGGCAGGGGGAAGCTCTTGCGGATGCCCGAGGGCTCGAGAATGCGCAGCGCGTAGCGCGAGCCCTTGCGAGGCGTCAGCTCGAAGCGGCCACGTCCCTCGTGCTCCGAGCGGAAGCGTGACACCTCCTCATTCGTGCGGGTGTCCACTACGACACCGGAGATGTCCGCCGGCTTCTGCGCCGGCGTGCGCGCCTCGAAGTAGACGCGCGAGGGAAGGCCAGCCACGAGCTCGCCCCCCTCGGGGTAGAGAGCCAGATCCAGCGTCTGCAGGAGGATGGGAATCGTCTTGGCGGCTGTCTCCACCACGCCACCGTCCTCGATGGCGAAGGCCAGCGAGCCCTCGCCCCGT
>QKJM01000327.1 GCA_003249315.1 Archangium sp. | reverse complement strand
CCCCGTTGCGGTAGGCCTGGCTCACCACCACCACCGGGATCCCCCGCTGGCAGGCCTCCTTGAAGAGGGGGAGCAGGGAGTGGCCCAGGCTCTCGTCGATGGGGAAGTTGCCCGCTCCATAGGCCACCACCACCAGGCCGCGCAGGTGGGGCAGCAGGGCCATGGGCAGCGCCGGATCCAACCCCGGGAACACCTCGAGGAGGAAGACGCGCGACTCGAGCTTCTCGCGCAGGCGGAAGGGGCCCTTCGGACGCTGCCATGGGGTGAAGGTGGCTTCCACTCCGAGAATGCCCAGCAGGGGGAAGTTGGGGCTGTCGAAGGCGTCGTACTCGGACACCTTCACCTTGCGGGCGCGGTTGCCCCGGTAGAGGCGGGAGTCGAAGCAGATGGACACCTCGGGGGGGCCGTGCAGGGCGGAGAGGACGGCGTCGATGAGGTTGAGCCTCGCGTCCGAGCGGATCTCCCCCAGGGGTCTCTGCGAGCCCGTCATCACCACCGGCTTGGGCAGCCCGGGAAGCATCAGCGAGAGGGCGCTCGCGGTGTAGGCAAGTGTGTCCGTGCCATGTGTCACCACCACCCCGTCGAAGTCCGGCAGCCGGCGGTAGAGGTGGGTGGCCAGCCGGCTCCACAGCGCCGGCTGCATCTCGGAGCTGTCCAGGTTGCAGAAGAGCTCCAGTTCGATGTCGGCGAGCTGGAAGAGCTCGGGGATGCGGCTCTTGAGCGTCTTGAAGAAGGCGGCCGGGCGCAGCGCGGACGGCCGGCCTCCAGCCATCCCCAACGTGCCACCGGTGTGAAGCAGCAGGACTCTGGGCATAAGCGTGGAGCCTCCCTCTCAGAGCCGGGGTTCCTTTACAAGCCCCGCGAGCATCGCTAAGACCGGCGCGTGTACCTCTCGCGCTTCAATCGAGTCCTCCTGGCGTTCACCGCCTCGCTGATGATCCTCGCCTGCTCCCGCAGCTCCGAGGCCTCCGCGCCGGCCCAGCCCGCCACTGCTCCCAAGCCGGCTCCCTCCTCTCCGTCCCCGGCCGCCTCCGCTCCCTCGGGCGGGGCCGCCCTGTCGGGGATTCCCGGCATGGACTTCTCGGCGCTGTCGCCCGCCGCGAAGCGTGAGCTGTCCACCGTCTTCACCGACGAGTTCTGCTACTGCGGCTGCCCCCACACCCTGGGTCAGTGTCTGCGCTCGCACACTGGCTGCCAGCATGCGAAGCGCATGGCCCGGCTTGCCGCCCGCCGGACCGCCGACGGCATGCCGGCCACCGAGGTCATCCTCGGCCTCTCCCAGTACTACGCCGCCTTCCGCCAGCCTCGGACGAAGCTGGAGGTGGACGGGCGCATGTGCATGGGAAATGCCGACGCCCCGGTGACGCTGGTGGAGTTCTCCGACTTCGAGTGCCCCTACTGTGGCAAGGCCCGCCCGGTGCTGGAGGCCTTCGCGAAGAAGAACCCCGAGAAGGTGCGCTTCTGCAACATCCCGTTCCCCCTCCCCATGCACGCCAACGCCGTGCCCGCCGGCCAGGCCGTGCTCTGGGCGCGCGACCAGGGGAAGTTCTGGGAGATGCACGACGCCCTCTTCGAGCACGCGGAGGACCTGTCCTCCCCGGTGCTGCTGTCGCTCGCCGACCAGGTGGGGCTGAAGGGCGCGGAGTTGAAGAAGGCGCTCGCGGCGGGCACCTACGCGCAGGAACTGGAGAAGCTGCGCGCCATGGGCCGGGCGGCCAACCTGCGCGGCACGCCCGCCATCTTCTTCAACGGCCGCCTCTACGAGCTGGGCCTCAACGAGGAGGAGCTGACCCACACCCTGGAGGACGAGCTCGAGTGGCGTGCGAACGGTAACGCGTGGGCCGCCGACTGACGGCGTCATGAGCCAGCGCTTCCGCATCGAAGGCTCCCAGCTCGTCCCCGAGGATCGACAGGGCGCTCAGCCGCTCGTGGGCCGCTCGGGTGCCTATGCGCTGCTGCCCACCTCGCCGGATCTCCTCATCTTCTCGCGCTCTCCGCCCGCGGGAGGCTCCATCGGCACCCCGCGCGTGGTGATGGCCGGCGATGCGAGCGGCTTCCCGCTCTCGGATCTCGTCGCCTTCCTCAGCCAGTCCCGCTGGAGCGGCGTCCTCCGCGTGCAGTCTCCCGGCGGCGAGCGCTCCCTGGTGCTCCGCGAGGGCGAGGTGCGCGGCGCCACCTCGGACGTGGGCGCGGATCGGCTCGGCGAGGTGCTCATCCGCCTGGGCTACCTGGAGCGCTCCCAGCTCGAGGCCGTGCTGCGCGAGCAGCCTCCCTCCCGGATCGGTCGCACCCTGGTGGAGCGGGGCCTGCTGCAGGCGCATGATCTGTTCAAGTGCGTCACCCACCAGGTGAGTGAGATCTTCCACGCGATCGTCCTGTGTCGCGAGGGCACCTTCTTCCTCGTGGATCAGCCGGTGGAGGACAGGCTCGGCCACAACATCCAGCTCACCACGCAGAGCCTGCTGATGGACAGCATCCGGAAGATCGACGAGCTGGCGCACTTCCGAGAGCGCATCCCCCACGGGCGCCTCTACGTGGCGCGAAAGCGGCCCTCGGACGGCAAGCTGGAGAAGGACGAGGACCGGGTGCTGGCCATGGTGGATGGTCGCCACACGCTGCTGGAGCTGGGGCAGGCGGCCAAGCTGTCCGAGTTCGACGTCACGAAGATCGTCTTCCGGTTGCTCGAGGGGGGCTTCGTGGCGCTCGCCGACAAGCCCCTGGAGCTCGCGGGCTCCTCGTCGCCGCAGTCCTCCATCTCAGTGCCGGCGGTGCGCTCCCCCTCCAGCCTGGGCCTGCGCGTCGTCCCTCTGGTGGATGCCCGCGAGGTGGTGCGTGTCTTCAATGACATCTTCCGGGAGATCTCCTCCGAGGTCTCCAAGCAGGGCCTGGCGCGTGAGTTCATCGCCTCGGCCAACGCCGCGCTCGCTGGCCGGGCGCTCTCTTCCTCGCCGGTGCTGGAGGGGCTGGCGTTCGCGCCGGACGGGAGTCTCCCGGCCGACCGGCTGGTGGAGGCCTTCGAGCTCCATCGCGCCGTGCTGGGCTCGGAGCCGCTGGCCTCCTTCCGGCAGTCGCTCAGCGACGTGATGTTCTTCCTCCTCTTCCAGGCCGGAGAGCTGCTCGAGTCTCGCGCGGACGAGGCGCTTGCCCGGCGGGTGAAGGAGATGCTCGCACCCCTGGGAGCGCCATGAGAGATGCCCGGCCGCGGTTGACGGAGGACGTGCCCGGTTGTGGCGGCGCGTTCAAGCTCGTGCCCGAAGACTTCGAGGTGGAGGAGCTGCCCGCCTACGAGCCCTCGGGGGAGGGCGAGCACCTCTACCTCTGGGTGGAGAAGCGTGGCCGGGACACCCGGGAGGTGGTGCGCGCCCTGGTCTCCGCCCTGGGCGTGAGCGAGGGCGACGTGGGCGTGGCTGGCATGAAGGATCGTCAGGCCATCACCCGGCAGCTCCTCTCCGTGCCCGCGCGCGCCGAGCCGCGCCTGGCGGACTTCGCCCTGGAGGGAGTCCGGGTGCTATGGGCCCGTCGGCATGGCAACAAGCTGCGTACAGGGCACCTGCGGGGCAACCGCTTCCGGCTCCG
>QKJM01000056.1 GCA_003249315.1 Archangium sp. | reverse complement strand
ACGAATTGGCCTCTGGCCTGGGTTTTCATGCGCTTGCCCTGGACATAGCGCTCAGCAGACTCGCATATGAGGGAGATAGCCCTGACGAGTGGAGCGCATCGGCCAGAAGAATCGTGGAGTATGTGCGTGCAGGAAAGGGATTTGAAGACCTCCACATGAAGGAGGGAGAAAGCGAACGGAATGTCGAACTCGTACTCTCGTACAGCTACCGAGACATGGAGAAAGTGGCGCAGCGCCGCTTCCGCTTGCTGGGAGCCTTCGCTCCGGACGCTGACTTCGATACTGGTGCGGTGGCGCACATGTGGGAGTGCGAGCCAGAAAAGGCGAAGCGCCAGCTCGACGAATTCGTCAACGCGGCCCTCCTCGGTCGCACGGAGATGAGGGGACGCTGGATACAACACGGCCTGCTACGCGGCTATGCGCTGGCCCTCTTGCAACGAGTCGAAGAGGATGAGCTAGCTGCCGCAAACCACACACGAATCTATAGCGAGGCGATGAAGGAGGCAGATGATACACAGCGCTTTGCGTCGATGCGACCTGAGTTGCCACAACTTCGTCATGCCTTTGAGTGGGCGGTCGAGAATGACTTGGGGCAGGCCCTGAACCTGATAGGCGACTGTGCCAATCTCCAGGCTTCATTCGGTGTAACCGTAACCGTTCACCAGTTCAGGCAGTGAGCGCGAGCTGAGATACAGGCATGGAGGGCAGGAGCGAAGGCCCGCGCAAGCCGCGGCGGTGCGCGGCGAGGGTGTCGGTCAGGAATGAGAGCACGTCACGGCCCTGCAGCTCGAGGGTGGTGGTAGCGGTGAAGATGCGCTCCACGAAGCGGCTTCCCTCCTCGCTCTGTGTGCCGAAGGACGTCTTCCTGTACATGACGGCGTGCCGGATGCAGCGCTCGCCAAAGTTGTTGGTGGGCTCGAGGCCCGGCACATCGACAAACGTCCAGAGGCACTTCTCCCACTGAAGGATTTCCCGGGCCATGCCGGCCGTCTTCTTCTCTGCCCGCTGGGCCGCCTTGCGCAACAGTTGGCCGACTCTGCGTTCCACGTCGCGCATGCGCTCTTCGAAATGCTCGCGTGCCAGAGTGCCGTCCCGCATGCGGTGGTACCACTTGAAGAAGCGGTTGCGCTCGCGCATGAGTTCTCGGCCTATCCTCCCGCCCCTTCCTCCCCTGTCGATGAAGCCCTGGAAGTCGCGTGTGAGATGCGCCCAGCACAGCTGGCGCAGTCCCGCATCCACCCACTCGTAGGCACTCCACCTGTCGGTGGTGAGGAAGCCCGCGAAGTCCGCGCCGAGCAAGTGGCGGGCGACCTTGCCGCCGCGGCTTCTGGCGATGTGGAACACCACCACCAGCGAGGTGGCCACCACCCACAGCCAGGCGCGCGCGGCCCGGCCGCCCTCTCGTCCCTGCGCGAACCCCGTCTCGTCGGCGTTGGCCGCCTCCGAGGCCCGCACGTAGTCGACAGCTTCGGCCGTCGCTGGCGCGAGCGCCCGCGACATCTCTCCCTCCAGGTTGCTGACGCTGCCCACCGACAATTCGATACCCAGCATGTCGGACAAGGAGTCCTTCACCAGCCGCTTGGAGAGGCGGTACTTGCCCACCAACAACGAGGCGAGCGCCGCGAGCCGGTCGCCGAAGGCGCTGCGTGCGTGCGCAGGCACCTCCCCACGCGTTACCACCCCGCAGTCAGGGCACGACAGGGCATGGCAGCGGTACTCGGTGACAATGGCCGACAAGGGCGGCACTTCCACCACCTGGTGGCGCCGGGGCGCGCTGTCCTGCCCTTTCAGCCGTCGCTTGCAACCCCGGCACTCTCTGGGCACCAACTCCACGACGTGCTGTACCTGCTCGGGCGGCAACAGCGCGCGCTCATGCTTCTTGTGTCCAGGCTGGCCCCCGGGATGGCGGCCCGTGGGCCTCTTGCGCTGGCGCGCAGTGCCGGGGGCATCCGAGGATGGCGGCTTGGAGGAGTTGCTCGAGTTGAGCCCCAACCGCTCCTTGAGCCGTCGATTCTCCTCGCGCAACCTTTCATTCTCCTCCTCCAACTGCGCGATACGCGCCAGCGCGGCCTCCAGCCGTTTCTCCAGCTGTGCTATCCGCGCGTCTCGGGCATCCACCTCCACCATGCCCTGGCTACATCACGCTATGCGTCACCTTGTCCAGCATTACTTTCCCGGTCACGTCGCGCCCGACTCCTCTTCAATCAAGCCCGTGCGGTGAACGGTTACAGCCGATCATCTCCTGAATCGCGCCATGCTCCACGTCCACCTTGCGCTTGAGTTTCTCGAGGAACGAGAGGAACTCATCCCGGAGGAAGGTCTTGTCTCCTTCCCCTATCTCCTCCACATGGCAGACCTCGACGTTCTCCCACCAACCCGCGCGTGTGAGGTTGGCGGACATGGAGGCGATCAGCAGCGTCCTGGGGTGGTGTCCCTGGTCGTCCGGGTCCTTGGACTCCACGAGGAGCAGCACATTCTTCGGATGGAAGATGCCCGTGCGATGACGAACCGGAATGCGTCGGACATCGAGCTTCGCGGAGCCTGCCTCGCTCGAGATGAGCCCGTTCGCATCATAGTAGACGGCGATCTGCCCACGCAGGTGTCTCAGCGTATCTTCGAGCTGGACGAGGCGGAGGGCCGCGGCATGGCTCAGCGGCACGTCCAGCAGGACGGGAAGCACCTCCTGCTCGAAGAAGACGGGGTCGAACCGGTACGTGAGGAAGATGGCGGACACCAGGTGTCGCCCCTTCATTCGCTCCTGGACGTGTTCGGAGAGCACTGCGCTGGGAATCGTGGCCATGTCAGTTCTTCCTCACCACCGAGGCCACGGCCCGGAGTGAATCGAGGAAGTATGAGAAACGCCAGAGTTCGGGCGTCTTCTCTTTCTTCGGGAGTTCTCCCTGCTCATCGCGAAAGCGAACATGTAGCCGTTCATCACGCACCTCCAGCCAGGGAGCGCCGCCTCGCGCCGACATGACCCACTGATTCTGTGCGCAGAGATGCTGGAGGAGCACGGCATAGTCGCCTTGCGTCGCGGCCTCGGCGATGGAGATCCAGCGGGCTCCCTCCTGGTCCAAGCTATTCAACTCAGGCTGCAGCTCTCGCACGGCCTCCAGGTCGACGCTCGTCAATCCTGCGCCCCACGACGTGCGCAGGCGTTGGACGACATGCTCGAGGGGCTTGCCATCGAACCCCAGCAAGTAGACGAACAGCGAGACCATCGGAGCCAGGAGCGTCTCACAGACGCGAATGCGCTCGAGCCGGTGAGCGAGCGGATGCCAATCCTCCCCCTGGGCACGGGCTTCCTTCGCAAGGGCGGCGACCGTGGCCGGAGACCATTTGAAGTCCTCCTTGGAGAGCGTCCGCTCCAGGAGCGAGGCGAGTTGACGCTGGCGCCCTTGCGTCTTGTCGTCAGGGCCTCCGTACAGCAGGTGGGTGCGGTAGAACTCGCGCTCGCGGGCACGTGGTCGGCGCGGCAGGAGCCGTGCGACGGCGCGCAGGAGGGAGGCGTGGTTACCTCGGATGTTCAGCCGTGCCTGGGGTGGGGTGAGCAACTGGACGATGCTCCTGTCGTCCTGGAAGCCCTCTTCGGCGAGGAGCTTGAGGTAGTGACGCTCGACGAACTCGCGAGCGGCGGCGGTCAGTCGCGGTGGCGCGCCGTCGTCGAGCAGGCCCGAGCTTCGGGCAGGCATCGTATAGAGACCCCAGAGGCCGTAGATCTTCTGGTTGCCGAGAATCTGCCAGGCTCGCTCATCCGAGAGCGTGACGCGCGGGCTCTCTGTCAGCGCCTTGCGCACGCGCTCGGTTCCACGGAAGGCCCAGTCACCGTTGACCTCGCCTCGAGCGTAGGCGGCGAGCTGCTCCCACTTGAGGAACGTCGCGAGCTCGGAGCCCGGTCCCACTTCGTCGGCCACGTGCTCTACGAAGTAATACCCCAGGAGCAGCGTGGTGAAGTCACAGACGGAGTTGCTCACCGTCGTCAGGTTGCCCACCACGTGCCGGCCAAACCGCGTCCAGATGGACTGGACGCCGAGCGGATCCCTCGATCCCTTGACGGCCGCACGTGAGTCGACTTCGGTGAGGAAAGGAACGGAGCGCATGGGGTCGAGACGTTACCCCCCCGTGCTCTCCGTGAGCTAGACCGTACTCATGGCGGTTGGACTCCCCCGACTCAGCTCCCCGACATCGATGTGGACGCGTCCGTCTGGTTCGGCACCTCGCCCGTGG
>QKJM01000528.1 GCA_003249315.1 Archangium sp. | reverse complement strand
TCTTCCCGTCCCGCACCGCCGAGCGGGGGAAGAACTCGTACCAGGCGCCGTAGCGCGCCTTCTCGCGGTCCGCGTGGACCTCCAGCACCCGCTCGTACCGGGTGGCGATGGAGCGGTCCGCGTAGCGCGAGGCCGTCCGGGTGAGACCCGGATCCATGGCCGCGGCGGTGGACTGGGGGGAGGGGCCCTGCTCGAGGAGCCCGGCGGCGTCGTCGAGGCGGCGGCCATCGCCCTCCTGGCCGGCCTCCCGGGCGCGCTTTGCGTGGGCCCGCACCAGGGCGGCCCCCTCGAGCAGCTCGCTGCGCACGTCCCTCCCCACCTCCACCTTGCGCTCGAGCTCGGAGACCCAGGTGGCGAACAGATCCGGCCAGGCCTCCACCGTGTACTCGTAGCGCCCGTTGCGCGGGAGGAGGAAGTCCGCCTCCCAGAGATCGTTGCCCCGGGCCACCATGGGCTCCTCGGCCCACTCGGTGGCCTGCTCCTCGGGGGCGGACTGTCTCCAGCGCACCACCGCCACGAGGATGTCGTGGCCTTCCTTGAAGATGTCCGCCTGAACGGTGAGGGGTTCTCCCTCCACCCGCTTCACCGCCCAGAGACCCGAGTCCAGTCGGGGCCGGACGTTCTCGATGACCGTGCTTCCGATTCGCTCGCTCATAGGTGCAGACAGCCTCTTATAGGACGCCTGCCCGGAATCCCCGACGCGGATTTCACCGGAAGTCGCTTCCAGGTACTCCGCGAGCGAGTTCTGTCCGCTCCTGAACGCGAGGGAGGGGAGGGGAGGGTGCTACTCGGTGCCCGCAGGCCGACGGCCACCTCGACGTCCCTGGATGGACGGAGGACGGGCCATGGCAAGGCGCCACGGTGCGGGTACGGAAAGGAGAAGGAGTGAGGGGGCCCGGTGGACGTGCGAAGATGGCCACGCCATGCGGAGCAGCCGGGCGTCCCCTCATGTATGAAGGAAGAGCTCTGGAGGACTACTGCTGCGGCTTGTGCCGGTAGAACAGGATCAGCGAGTAGCAGTGGAACTCGTTGTCGCTGGACTGGCACACGACCCGGTCGACGATCTCCAGGTCCGAGTTGCTCCGCAGCCAGCGGTTGACGTTTTCACCCAGTTCTTCCCGCTCCTTGGCCTTCGTCGCGGAGAAGACCTTCACGCCCGTGAACATCGCCTGCCACTCCTTGTGCGGTGGGTTTTGATTCGTGGAGGACCCGGAGGTTATCGCGGGCTGTTGACAGGTGTCAAAAAACCCTACGGGTCTCGTGCGGGAAGGGGGTTCGCAGCGGGGGGGGCATGCCTAGATTGGTTGGGTCGCTGGATCTGGCGCCCGGGGAGGAGCCTCCGGGTCAGGGGTTGGGCGAAGGGGGACGGACGTGGACGTGAAGACCAAGAAGGACCTGGCGGTGGAGTTCATCAACGAGATCCGGACGATGGACCCGGCCGATCTGAACGCGCTGATCGTCAAGGAGGCGGGGGAGGAGCTGGCCCAGTTCTTCCTCAACTACAGCGCGAACCTGATCTCCAAGGATCCGTCGAGGGTGCTGGAGAACACCTCGTCGCTGATGCTGATGGGGTACCTGATCCGCACACACGAGGAGCGAAACCGGCCGGACAAGGGCAACGTCCTGCAGGGCTACGCGTTCGCCTGAGGGGACGCCGAGCCGCGCGAGGCGTGAAAGCTCCCTCGACAGAGCCCTCTGGAGCCTGTTAGGGAGCCCCGTTCATGCTGATCGATCTTCATGCGCACTCCTACCTGTCGAAGGGCTGCGAGCTGGATCCGCGCCTGGTCCTGGAGCGGGCGGCGCTGTTCGGCCTGGATGGCGTAGCGTTCACCGAGACGAACACCCAGGACGGCTGTGACGAGCTGTTCGAGATCGGCGAGAAGTCGCGGGTGAAGGTGTTCGTGGGTCTGGAGCTGCTCACCGACCGGGGCCAGTACCTGTGCTTCTTCCCGAAGCCGGAGCAGGCCCCCGAGCCGGTGCAGATGTGGGGCAGCAACCGGGAGAAGCCCTGGAGCGCGGCCGAGTGCCTGCCGAAGGTGCGCTCGCTGGGCGCGGCCATCATCGCGGCCCGGCCCTATGATCGGGACTCCTCCTACCCCGCCATGGACTACGTCCGTTCGTTGGGCAGCCTGCTGAGCGGGGTGGAGGGCTACAACGCCCGGGTGAAGCAGACCTCCAACGATCTGGCGGTGGAAGCGGCCGACGCCCTCAAGCTCCCTTGCACGGGTGGCAGCGATGCTCGTGGCTCGCTGGACGAGGTGGGCTATGGCGCCACCTTCTTCAAGCGCCCCGTGGAGAGCCAGGAGCAGCTCGTGTCCGCGCTGCTCGCGGGTGAGTTCTGGCCGGTCATGGCGGGCGAGCTGCCTCGGCTCACCCGCCCCGGCGAGGCCCAGGCCGCTCGCGGCGGCGGCGGCGGCGGCGGAAAGAGGCGTCGGCGCCCGCGGAGGTAGGGGAGGGGAGGGCCCTTTCGGGGCCTACTTCGACGCGGTCGGGGTGCCTTGCTCCACCCGCGTCACCTGGCCGTCGGTGAGGAGCACCCGACGCTGGCCTCCCGGGTACACCCACTCCTGGTGTACCTGGGTTCCCTCCAGCGTGCGGCGGATGCGCTCCGGGTAGCCCCAGGACATCTCCACCGCCGCCTCCGGCATGTACTCCACCACCTTCTTCTGGCTCACCGCCTCGCGGTAGTGCTCCTGCAGCTTCGCCAGTCGCGGAGCGGGATCCTGCTCCAGCAGGTGCCGATCCAGCTCCGCCAGGAACTCCGCCCGCGTCTTGCTCTGCGGCGGCATCACCATCACCACCGGAGGTCCCGGCGGTGCCCCTTCCACGTCCAGGTACACCCAGGGCTGCCAGCGCGGCGAGTACAGCACTCGCTCGGCCATCACCCACGCCGTGGGGAACTCCACCTTCAGCACCCGCACCTTCGTCCCCGCCGGTATCAGCGTCTCCACCGGGCCGGGGTTGATGGGGTTGCCCTTCGGATCATTCAGCAGCCTCACCTCCTCCGGAGGGTAGGGCGTCAGCGGCCGCTTGGAGGCGTCTCCGAAGAAGGGGGTGAGGTAGCTCGAGGCCTTCAGGTAGCGCACTGCCTGAGAGCCGACCGTGAGCTCCTGCTGCAGCCGCGTCCGATCCTCCGCGGGTAGCAGGGTGTTGGTTGCGCAGCCGGTGGCCATGGCCAGGGGAAGCAGCAGGGCGAGGAGTTTCTTCACGGTCGGCTCTCTCTTGCGCGCCGGAGCGCCGGCGTCGCGTCAGAAGTTGATGGCGAAGGCCCTTGTGGCGATGACGGGCTCCTCACGCCCGCCCGTAACGTCCGCGACCTGGATCGCCTTCCTGCGCGTCTGCTCGACGATGCGTTGTCCGCTCGCCTTGCCGTAGGCGTCCAGGCCCTGGATGATGTGGGAGGCGAGCAGCGCCACTCCACCCAGCGTCCAGATCAGGCCCACGTGCAGGACGGCGCCGACCACCACCATGGCCGCGACGATCGCCACGTCCACCAGCAGGAACAGCAGGAATCCATCCCGATCCCCCGCCACCAGGTGGCCCGTGCCGAAGCCCACCAGCAGTCCCAGCACCACCGC
>QKJM01000651.1 GCA_003249315.1 Archangium sp. | reverse complement strand
CTCCCCCCTACCCTGCAGACCGCCGACGAGTCCCATAGCGCAGTGGACCTTTCCTTGGAAGAAGCCGTGCGCCACTTCGAGACCGACCTCATCGTGGACGCTTTGAAGGTAACCCGGGGCAACATGCGCAGGGCGGCTGAACGCCTCGGGAGCACGCCGCGGATCCTCGGCTACAAGGTTCACAAGTACAGCATCGAACCCCGCCGCTACCGATGACGCGGACCCGCGCTGCCGCGGGCCCAATTCCCTTGGCGGAATCGGCGTGCCTCAGGAACGGCCCGGTGCGCAGATTTCGCAGGCTTGGCAGGTACCTGGCTGGCACGCCAGGGGGCTGCCACCGCGAAGGGCAGCGGCACGCTCCCGAAGCAGGTGCTGGCGGCTGGGCATCCCCCCGATGAACTCCCAGGGAAGGGGACTCTCTGGGTTCCGCTCCTGATCCAGAACGCGTTGCGCTTCCGAACTGCGCAGCACCGCGCGCCAATCTCCCGTCTGCACCGCTCGCTCCAGCAGCTCGGCGACCGAACGCCCACTCCGGGACAGGAGGCCCTGCACCCGCGCCCACTTTGGCGCCTCGCCCACGGCCCGAACGCCCTTGTTCCGGGCGCAAAGGCGCTGCAAGTGGCGGAGGCGGGCTCGCAAGACGGGTTCGGGGGCCATGGCTTCCCACTGCAGGGGGGTGTGGGGTTTCGGCACAAAAGGGGCAGCGCTCACGGTCACCGACCCGCCCCCCAGCGCCTGCCGGGCGCGAGCAGCCAGGTCCGCCACGGCAGCCACATCGTCATCGGTCTCCCCGGGCAGCCCCACCATGGCGTAGATGCGAAGCCTCTTCAGCCCCGCCTTCCCAGCGAGAGCCGCGGCCCGGAGCAGGTCCTCTTCGGTCAGTTCTTTACCGATTCGACGCCGCAGCTCCTGCGTGCCCGCTTCTAGGGCAACGGTCAGGGTCTGCAACTCGCCGCGAACCAGGAGGTCGAGAATCTCCGGAGTGAGGTTCTCGGCGCGGAATGAAGAGAGCGTGAAGGTACCTCCCTCGGCCAGGGCGGCCTTTCCCAAGGCGGGGAGATCTGGGTGGTCCGATACGGCGGCGCCGACCAATCCGACCCGGCCCACGGTGCGGATGCCCGACCGGACGAGGGGCTCCAGCGCCTCCAGCGGGAGGAAGCGAGCCGGGCGGACGGCGTATCCGGTGGCGCAAAAACGGCAGGCATGGACGCAGCCGCGGCTAACCTCGAGGAGGTACGCGCCACCGAAGGCGTCACCCGGCGCGCGGATGCGGGTCCGTGCGGGCTCCCACGGCAGCGGTGCCCACTGCCGGGCCACCGAGCGCGGGGCCCGGCCTAGCGGCTCCGGCATCTCGGTGTTTTCGCCTGCCCGGTACTGCCCCGGCACGTACACCCCCGGGAGGGTTGCCTCGGCCAGCTCACGAAGCAGGTCGGGTCGCGGCAATCCGCGGTGCGCGCGCAGGAAGTCGTGGACGGCGGCCAGGCCGACCTCGGCCTCCCCCAGGAAGACGGCGTCCAGGAACGGAGCGAGGGGTTCGGGATTGAGCGTGACGGCCATGCCCCCGGCCAGCACCAAGGGGTGCCGAGAGTCCCGCTGGGCGCCGTGCAAGGGGACGCCGCCCTCATGCAGGAGCCGTAGCGCCTCGGGGTAGTCCCCTTCGAACGACAGGCTCAGGGCGACGACGTCATACTCACCGAGGGCACGCCCCGCCTCCAGGGTGCGGGGGAAATCCGCGAAAGCCCGATGGCAGAGCGCGCCGGGAAAGCCGGTGACCAGGCCCAGGACCGCCTGGAACCCGAGGTTCGCCATGCCGATGGCGTGGCGATTGGGGTAGACGACCGCGTAGGCCTGCTCGACGTTACCAGCCTGCGGGAGTTCGAGTACCTCCTCAGTCGGCCTGTTTGCGGAGGAAAGTGGGGATGTCGTATTCGTTCTCGAACTCCACGTCGGACCCGACCACCCGGGTCACGGTAACGGCTGAGGTGGTCTCTTTGCGCCGGCGGAGAAAGGTAGGCACGTCCCGGTCGATCTCGGCTTCCTTCTCCGTCCGGCCAACGCGGACCACCTCCAGCGGGGCCGGCTCTGCTTTCGCTTCCCCGAATCCGGTGGCGATCACCGTGACCATCACCGCTTCCTCCAGGGCGTCGTCGATGACCTGGCCGAAGATGATGTTCGCATCCTCGTGCGCCACCTCCTGGATCAAGGTGGCGGCCTCCGTCACTTCCGCGAGGGTCATCGTAGAGGGTCCGGTTACGTTGATCAACACGCCGCGGGCACCCTCGATGTTCATGTTGTCGAGGAGCGGGCTGGAGATGGCATCTTGAGCGGCCAGGATCGCGCGATTCTCGCCGCTGTGCAGGCCCGTGCCCATCAGGGCCATCCCCTTTTCGCTCATCACGGTTCGTACGTCGGCGAAGTCCACGTTGATCAGGCCCGAGGTGGTGATGAGGTCGCTGATCCCCTTCACCGCGCGGCGTAGCACGTCGTCCACCATGGAGAAGGCGTCCATGATGGAGGCGTGCTTGCCGGCGATGGAGAGCAGGCGGTCGTTCGGGATGGTGATCAGGGTATCCACGGCTTCTTTCAACTCCGCGATGCCATCCGAGGCCTGCCGCATGCGCCGACGACCCTCGAAAGCAAAGGGCTTGGTGACCACGCCCACGGTGAGGGCCCCGCACTCCTTGGCAATGCGGGCGATGATCGGGCTGGCGCCGGTTCCGGTGCCACCTCCCATGCCAGCGGTCACGAAGACCATGTCCGCGCCGGTGAGGGCGTCGGCGATGGTGGCCGTGTCCTCCAGAGCGGCCTGGCGTCCCGTCTCCGGATTGGCGCCCGCACCGAGGCCCCGGGTGAGGCCACCGCCGAGCTGTATCTTCACCGGAGCCGGGCTCGCTTTGAGGGCCTGGGCGTCCGTATTCGCCACGATGAAGTCCACCCCCTGGATGCCTGCCGCGATCATGGTGTTGACGGCGTTGCCCCCGCCTCCGCCAACGCCCACCACTTTGATGGTGGCGCTGAAGTGGCCGGACTCTTCGATCTGGAACTTGGCCATGGGACACCTCCTTTTGGGAAATAGCTCGCAAAAATGTCGCGCTAAAAGAACTCCTTGAACCACGTCTTCATTCGCCGGGTCACTTTGGCGAAGAGGTTCTCGTCCGCCGCGTCCAGCTCTCTGGGCAGGTCGTCACGCCGCCGCGACGCGTAAAGCACAAGTCCTACTCCGGTAGCGAAGGCCGGGTCGCGCAGGGCGTCGACCAGCCCCTCGGTCTCTTGGGGAAAGCCTCGGCGTACCGGAAGGCCGAAGACCCGCTCCGCCAGCTCCGGGGCACCCTCCAGGTTGGAGCCGCCCCCGCTCAGGACGACACCCGAAGCCACGAGGTCGTGGGCGCCGTACCTGTCCAGATCCTGGCCCACCAGAGTGAAGAGCTCCTCCATGCGCGGCTCGACGATCTCCGCGAGGATGCGGCGATTGAGAACACGCGGCCTGCGGTCCCCGACGCTCGGCACCTCGATGGTGTCGTCCTTGCCCACTAGGCCGGTGAGCGCGCACCCGAACTTGCGCTTGATCTTCTCCGCCT
>QKJM01000964.1 GCA_003249315.1 Archangium sp. | reverse complement strand
GTGGAAGCGGCTGCGCGCCACGGACTCCTCCTGAGCGAGCCCCTGCTCGCTGCGCCTCCCCGTCCTCGGCCAGCTCGCGACCGCCGAGCACAGTTTCCCTCCGCCTTCAAGCGCTTGGCCCCCGTCATTCTCCGGACGGGTACGGCCAGGCAGTGGAGGCCCTCGGTCAACCCCGAGAAAGCCGCTCGGGAGCTGTTCGAAGTCCCTTCTCGCGGTGGCTGGTACGGGTACACCCAGCGCCAAGGTGTTTTTCCCCTGGAGGGACGGCCACTCGCCTCGCAGTGGGCCGAGGTGGATGTGCTCGTGACCGAGGAATACCTACGGTTCTGTGAGGCCAACGGGAAACCGGGCGACTGCCGGAAGGTGCTGATGAACAGTCCGGTCCTCACCGGGGATGGTCGTTACGCGCTCGGCATGTCCTACGCCATTGAAGAAGTCATCCCCGAGATGATGGAGGCCTTCAATGACATGGCCGACCCCGAGGCGATCAAGGCATCGCTCTATTGGACGATGACGCTCTATGCCGCGATGTGGCTGGCGCCCGAGCCGGTGTTCTCCAAGGGGTTGGCGACAGTCGTGACGGCCAGTTTCATCTGCTACATCGGGGTGGACACGTTCTGGACACTGATCCAAGGCTGGAGGCGGCTGGTGGAGGAACTGGACCACGCCACCTCGTTCGCGGTGATCCGCGAGGCCGGGAAGAAGTACGGCAAGGTAATGGGGAAGAACGCGGCGCGGGCGTTCGCCCTGCTGCTCACGGCGGCTATCGGCCAGACGGCCGCCAGCTTCTCGGCCAAGGTGCCCGCGCTGCCCGGCTCGGCTCGCGCGTCAGTCGCGGGCGCGGTGCAGGTGCGAATCCAACTGGCTGAAGTGGCGCAGGTGGAAGCCGTGGCAGTGAGCGCCGATGCGGTCACCATCGCCCTGGCTCCCAACGTGGTCGCAGCCACGGCCCAGAGTGCGAGCGTGGCTGCTTCCAGTCCGGTGGATGCAGAGGGTCCCGAGCACCACATTGCTACCGACAAGTGGACCGCTGCCACCCACGGCGGCGGCCCATGGACGCCCCGCTTCCAGGAAATCTTCGACCGAGCCGGCATGTCGCTGAATGAGCCGGCTAACAAGGTGCGCGTCAGGGGCCATATCGGGCCCCACCCTCAGGAGTACCATGAGGAGGTGTACAGGCGGCTGGATGAAGCAACGACCGGGTGCCGGACCCTTCAGAGGTGCAGGCAGGCACTGGAAGCAGAGCTTCGCGCGTTGGCTGAGGAAATCTCTACACCGGATACGTGGCTCAACCGACTGGTCACCCGGAACTCATGACGATAAGAGGGAAGCCATGCCGAAGCGGTACTTCGATCTGGCGGACGATATCTACCTGCCGGGGCGTTGGGAGTTGGGCCATCCTCTCGAACAGAACGGCCATCAACTCGAAGATCCCTGGCAGTTCAGGGTAGGAGCGCCTGCCCGGTTCAAGGGCCATGTTCGGATTCCGGTCAAGAAACCCGGCACTCCCCTCTGCTTTTCGCACGCGGCTTTCAGCATCCCCGTCGTCCACGTCAGGGTGGCGTCTCTTCTCGCGGAGATGGCTCCGAACGACGTGGAGATCATCCCCGTGGGGATTGACGGGCACCCGGAGCAGTTCTGCATCCTGAACGCCACCCGCCTTGTCCGGTGCATTGACGACAAGGTTTCTGGAGAGGTTCGGTACTGGAAGCCCGAAGATGGGCGGCCAGAGAAGACGGGGCAGTATCGCGCCGTGTACGGCATGCGCATCGAGCCCTCGAAGGTGGGGGATGCCAAGGTGTTCCGTCCCTGGGGATGGAGCGTGGCCCTCATCGTCTCCGAGGAGATCAAAGAGGCCTTGGAGCGCATCGGCGCCACGGGGACGAAGTTCAAGGAGGTGTAGGTTCGGTGCTCCACCACCCGTAGGAGACCCGAGGTGGTATCAGGCCAGCACCGACACCGTCACCCGACGACGGTGGGGCGACGTCCGGTGCTCCCAGACGTAGATGCCCTGCCACGTGCCGAGGCTCGCCGAGCCGTTCTTCACCGGGATGCTCAGCGAGTTCTGGGTGAGCACCGTCCGCACGTGCGCCGGCATGTCGTCCGGGCCTTCCATGTCGTGGCGGAACATGGGGTCCCCATCCTTCACCAGCCGCGAGAAGAAGGTCTCCAGGTCCCTCCTCACGTCCGGGTCCGCGTTCTCGCAGAGAATCAGCGAGGCGCTGGTGTGGTGGAGGAAGACCGTACACAGGCCTTCCTCCGCCCCGCTCTCCGAGACGATCCGCTGCACCTCGTCGGTGATGTCATGGAAGCCGCGTCCCCGCGTCGACACCGACAGCTCCCTGGCGTGGTACATGGCTCGTCTCCCGACCTGCTCAGCGCTGCTCGAGTCGCGCGTGGATGAAGGCCGCCATCCGCTCCAACTCCTCCGGCGCGATGGTGTGCGGCCCGTTGAAGGGCAGGAAGTCCACCGACAGCCCCGCCTCCGTCAGGAGCCGGTGCAGCCGCTCGGCCGCGTGGAACGCGAGGACGTCGTCATAGCGCCCATGGGCCTGCAGCACCGGCAGCCCCTGGCGCTTCTCCGCTCGCGCCTTCCACTCGTCCTGGCAGAGCAGCGTCCCCGAGAGGATGCACAGCCCCGCGGGCGCCTCCTCCAACCTCAGCGCCAGGTCCGTCGTCACCATCCCGCCCTGGCTGAAGCCGCCCAGCACCACCCGCCCGTACGGCAGCTTCGTCGCCACCGAGAGTGCGGACAGCAGGCTCTGCAGGGCTCGCCTCGCCCGAGGCAGCCCCTCGGGGGTGGAGCGCGCGAACTCGTCCCAGTTCCGCTCCTTGCCCATCAGCACTTCCATGGGCAGATCGAACCAGGCCCGGCCGTGCGGCATCCCCAGCGCCGCCAGCGACAGCGGCGCCGCCGGGAACACCCACCGCACCCGAGGCCCCAGCTCCGGCTTCAGCGCCACCAGCTCCGGCGCCAGCGGCACCAGGTCCGTCGCGGGCGCTCCGAAGCCGTGGCATAGCACCACCGCCAGCTCCGGGTCCGTCCCCTCCGGAATCGCCTCTACCACCTGGCAGTCCAGCTCCCCCAGGCGCGTGCTCACCCGTCTCATCACTCGCTCCACTACTCGGGCTGCTTCTCGCTGATCGTCACCTTCTTCAGCACCACGTCCTGCACGGGCTTGTCCCTCGGGCCCGTCTGCACGTTGGAGATCTTCTCCACCACGTCGTAGCCCTTCACCACCTCGCCGAAGATGGTGTGCCGGTTGTTCAGGTGCTGCGGCGTCGAGGTGGTGATGAAGAACTGGCTCCCGTTCGTCCTCGGGCCCCGGTTGGCCATCGCCAGCAGTCCCTTCTTGGAGAACGTCCGGCCGCTCTGGAACTCGTCCTCGAAGGTGTAGCCCGGCGAGCCCGCGCCGATGCCCAGCGGATCTCCCCCTTGAATCATGAAGCCCGGAATCACCCGGTGGAAGATGATGCCCTCGTACAGCGGCTTGCCCGTCATCTCCTGGTTCGTCCTCGGGTCCGTCCACTTCTGCTCGCCCGTCGCCAGCCCCACGAAATTGGCCACCGTCACCGGCGC
>QKJM01000799.1 GCA_003249315.1 Archangium sp. | reverse complement strand
ACGATGAAGGTCGCTCTCGTACGTCCTTGAGCGGCTTGCCGAGGTGAGAATCCCAGGCGCCCCGCGGCCACCGCGGGGTTGCCCGTGAGCCTCCCTCAGGGTGCTCTCGACCCGGGGCCCGCAGCATCTCGAGCCACTTTCGACTGGATCCACTCTCCCCACACATCCTCTCACAGACAGACATGAACAGGACAGGGCTCCCCTTCGTGCAGCAGACCTGCACGGAGAGACCGTACGAATCGTCTGACACCTTCTCGGGAATCGTCTGACACCTTCTCCGGCCCCTTGACGGGAGCGCAACATTTCCTTGTAATCCAGGTCCTGCGGCTCCCTGCCGTGGGGCTTTCTGGGGGTAGCCTTGTCCATTCGTCATGTTGGCTCGCGCCAGCCTGGAACGCGACAGCGGCCCTGGTGGGGATCCCTGGCCTTCATCGTGCTCGTCTTCCTCCAGTCCGCGTGTGCCACGGCCCTATCCCCGGGGGGCCATGTAGTGGCCAGCAGCTTCCGCGCCCGGTCGCTGACACCACCAGCCCCGAGAGAGGCGGACGCGCTGGACTCGGACGCCGACCTCGGCTCGGCGGTGGTGTACGAGGTGGCGGTTTTCGAGCCGGGCACCGTCCCCACCCGGCCGGTGCCCATCGGCCGGGGCGAATTCCAGCGGACCCTCGAGCAGTTCGCCCATGACATACGGCAGGAGGCGCCCCCGCAGGAGACCGCCCGCGAGCTACTGGAGGCGAAACTGGAGCTGGAGGGGAACTGGCTGGTGGAGGTGTATCGAGACCGTGTCCTCACCCTGGTGCCGGAGGACGCGGGCCTCCTCGCTCCGGAGGAAGAGCAGGCCCTCCGCGAGGAGTACCTGGGCCATTGCGAGAGCCGGGGAGGCGGCGACTGCCTGGGCCTGTTCACGGACGGGCCGTACCTGCGCACGGACGACCGGAGGACGCTGGCGCTGGCCCTCTCCCTGGGCCCGGTGCTGGAGGAGTCGCGCACGGCGCTGGCGCGAGAGTTGGACTACCAGGCGGTGATGGCCTCGCTCGTGTGGGCTGTCGGCCTGTACTGCGCGATGTGGCTGGTGCCCGAGCCGACGACGAAGGGAGCGGCCGCGGTGGTGTCGGCGCTGCTGGTGGCCTGGCTGGGGGTGGACACGGTGTGGAAGTTGATGGACGGGTGGGCGAAGCTGGCCACCCGGGCCCACGAGGCGCGCACCTTCGCCGAGCTGCGCCAGGCGGGCGAGGAGTACGCGAAGGTGCTGGGGACGGAGGCGGCAAGGGCGCTGATTCTGGCGGTGGCGACGCTGACGAGGCGCACGCTGGGAGAGGTGGCGGCGAAGGTGCGCACCCTGCCGGGCCACAGCTTTGCGGCGACGCAGTGGGAGACGCAGGGCGGGGCCGCTGTCCTGGGGCGGGTGCAGGCGGTGGAGATGGCGGTGGCCCAGGAGAGGGCGCTCGCCACGGCGGTGGCGACGGTGGAGACGGTTGTGGCTACGCCGCACGGCGCCATCGCGGTGGCGATGCTCAAGAAGCGGACTGGAGGTAGTGGCGCGGCGGCCTCAGGGGGAGGCCCCTCCGTCCAGATCGCTGTGCGCCACCGGGCCGGCAACCGGCAGGTGCTGCTCAGCAACGGGCAGCGCTGGCACCTCCCATTTGGCGCCTCGCCCAGCATCATCCCCACCAGGGACCAGGTGGGAGACCGGCTCCAGGAGGCAGTCACCCGGGCGGCGCAGGAATGGGGGCCACACCGGCTTACTCCCAACGAGAAGGCTGCCATCGACAAGGCCCTGAAGAAGGGTGAGTACTGGCTGGCTCGGCTGCTGGAGCGAGAGGCCCGGGGACGCTTCGTACACGACAGGATGGAGAGACAATTCCGAGGGGTCCTCCAATGGAACCGGCAGGGGGTCGATGCGGTTGACCTGAAGACGGGCCGCAAGTACGAGATTCTCTCCGGGACTCAATCGAACCTGGCGAGGCATGGCCGGCGCATGGCGGACGAGTTCTTCCGGATGCTCACCTTCTGAAAGGGTCGGCCATGGGGTGGCTCACGAACGTCCTCATCGAGGACAAGGAAATCGAGAACGAGCGGCTGGAGCTGACGGATAAG
This sequence comes from Archangium sp., assembly GCA_003249315.1. Lineage (GTDB taxonomy): Bacteria > Myxococcota > Myxococcia > Myxococcales > Myxococcaceae > QKJM01. Next base: position 1,484 of record QKJM01000799.1, on the reverse strand, counting down.
GGCTCGCTCTACTTCCTGGGCCCGAACCTGACGCTGAGACACTGCACCCTCGTCCTGAAGGTATCCGCCAGGAACCTGCACTTCATCGGAGGAGCACGTCTCATCGACTGCACCCTCGAAGTGAAGCAGGAGTTGAAGAACCACCAGGACTGGGTGCTCGCCTCTCTGAAAGGCTGCAGGTTCACGGGGCGTCTGTCGGGCTGTGAATTCGGGCGCTGGCCTGACTACTCGGAGGGGTGGGAATACGGAGCCATCGAGGACTGCGACTTCACCGAGGCCCGCCTGGACGGCTGCCGCTTCCATGGTTGCGATCCTCGCACCCTGCGGTTTCCCCGCTGGCCCTGCTTCACCTTCCTGAATCCCATCGCCCACAGTCGAGAGCTGAACAGCGTCCGGTGGCCGGGTCTCTTCGGCGACATCATCGTGGAGAAGCTCCACACCCACCCACCTTCCACGGTGGCCTTGAGCTATCACGCCCCGTCGGTCGCCAAACGCATGGAGACCACCGCGGAAGAACTCAAGGCCCTCATCGACAAGTTCGACTGCATCGTCTCCTAGACGAACGGAGAGCCCAGCTCGCCGGGCAGCCCCTTCAGCCGTCCCCCGAGCAAGGTGCCCACCGAGCCGAGCAAGGTACCAGACCATTCGTACAGCCTTCAGGGACTCCGTCTCGGGCAGCTTGTCCGGCTGTCTGACAGGTTCGTGCGCTGCGCTCGGGGAAGCCGTACGAATCGTCCCGTACGAATCGTCCGTACGAATCGTCTGACACCTTCTCCGGACACCTTCTCCGCGGACACCTTCTCCGCGCCCCGCGGCCACCGCGGGGTTGCCCGTGAGCCTCCCTCCGGACGCGCTCGGCCCGGGGCCCGCAGCATCTCGAGCCACTTTCGACTGGCTCCACTCTCCCCACACATCCTCTCACATACAGAAATGAACAGGACAGGGCTCCCCTTCGTGCAGCAGACCTGCACGGAGAGACAGGGAACCGCTGCCACAGTTCCGCGCGCCATGCCGCCACTCGCCGGCCACGGACTGGTTCCTTCATTCTGGTGAGTCAAAAACTCTACTGCTCCCTTGGAATTCAGGAAGACCCCGTGTACAGTCCCCAACGAATTTTCCACCAAAAACGCAACAAACCCGTCACAAAGAGAACACACTCAATGCGAATCCTCGCAATGGCGTTTTTCTGGTTGACAGCGGTGCTGACACCTCTTCAGGCCCGGGCCACCATCACTGGCTATGTCGACGGCGTCATCAAGCAGGACGGCACCTATCGCCTCGTGGGCTGGGCCTGTGACACCGGTGTCGCCTCCTCGATAACTGTCCACGTCTACGTCGGGGGCACGTACCTCACCGCCGCTACCGCCAACGTCTCCAGCTCTTCAACCATCAACAGCATCTGTCAGACACCCGTCGGGACGTCGCACAGGTTCAGTATTCCCCTCTCCAACTCGGTGGTCTCCGCTCACGGCAACAAGACCATC
>QKJM01000839.1 GCA_003249315.1 Archangium sp. | reverse complement strand
GATCGCGCGCTTCTCAATTCGCCAGAAGCACCGCGCGTACGGGCGATGCGTCCGCGTCCTCCAGCTTCAGAGGCAGTGCAACCAGCGTATAGAGGCCGGGCTCGACATGCTCGAGGACGACGCCCTCTAGGATGGCCATGTCATGCCGGGCGATGGCACGGTGGCTGAGCAACTCCTTGTCGTCGAACAAGTCCACCGAGGGAGTGTCCAGCCCCACCAGCACCACGCCCCGAGCGTGCAGGTGGTCGACGAGTTCGGGCGACAGGCTGTTGAAGTCCGTATTGAAGGACTCGGGCTCGGGAAACGAGTCCGTGCGCAGCAGCACCCGAGGGGCCGTGATTTCCACTCCCAGGTGTCGGGGCAGAATCCGCTCTCCGCGAGGCAGGGACACGGATACCACCTGGCAGGGGCCCAGGTAGCGCTCCAGCGGCCGGGCGGAGATGGCTGCTCCCCCAGCGGCATAGTGGCTGGGCGCGTCCGTGTGTGCTCCCAGATGCAGTGTCGCGGTGATGGAGGAGAGCTCGAGGTTGTCCCCCGCCGCGATGCTCAGGGCCACCTGCCGCGAATAGGGCACGTCCCCCGGCCACACGCCAAGCCGGGTCGACACGAGCGGGGAGATGTCGATGATGCGCTGGCTCACGAGGCATCCTCCTGCGAGTGGCTGCCGCCACTGCACGCTATCACTCGTTGGCGGGGGAGTATCTCACGGCGCGTCCGGTGTCTCCAGGGTGGCAGTCCTCGTTGGTGGATACACCAGGATCGTTTCGTAGGTGGCGCTCGATGCTATGTGGCTCCACCAGAACCCTTCCGACAAGGAGCGAGTCATGCGGAGCTTCTTCCTGTGGACCCTGCTGTTGCTTTCCACGACGGCCCTGGCGGCCGAGACGCGGCTGGTCGTGAGGGCCCGCGCCCGAGACGGCAAGTTCGTCGGGACCTCGATGGGCGGGGCACAGGTGGTGATTCGGGATGCCCAGACCGGCCAGGTGCTGGCCAGTGGTGTCACCGCCGGCAGCACCGGCAACACCCAGACACTGATGAAGCAGCCTCACGCCCGGGGCGCCCTGCTCGCGGATGAGGCGTCCGCGAAGTTCACGGCCACGGTGGAGCTCGCGGAGCCCCGGCTGGTGACGGTGGAGGTGTCGGGTCCGCAGGCCCAGCGGCAGGCGCTCGCCACCAGCACCACCCAGCTCTGGCTGCTGCCCGGCAAGCATATCGAGGGTGATGGCCTCATCGTGGAGCTGCCCGGCTTCGTGGTGGATGTGCTGACCCCGCCAGCCCACGAGTTCCACAAGCTCGCTGGCGCCAGGAAGCTCACTCTCCCCATCCGCGCCAACCTCACGCTCATGTGCGGTTGCCCCACCGAGCCCAAGGGACTATGGGACTCCAGCCGGTACGAGCTGCAGGCGCTGGTGAAGCTCGACGGCAAGCCGCTCACCCAGGTGCCTTTGAAGTACGCGGGGAAGACCAGCACCTTCGAGGGCGAGCTGTCCGTCCAGCAGAAGGGCGCCTACGAGGTCACGGTGACGGCGTTCGATCCCTCCACTGGCAATACCGGGGTGGACCGGACCACCTTCCTCGTCGAGTAGAGCCCGGGCCCCCCTTCACCCGGGTGGAGTTCAATCGCTGCTCGGGTGACGCCTCACGGAGGGGCGCCCTGGGCCACCCAGTCGATGATGAGCTGCTTCTGCGCGGCGGTGAGCGGTGTCCCCTTGGGCATGGGCGAACCGGAGCAGGCGGGACTGGTGTTGGTGGCGAGGAGCTTGTCGATGAGAAAGCTCTGGCTGCGCAGCGGTCCGCAGGCCATCACCTGCAGACGCGAGGAGCAGCCGCTGCTGGGGACTCCGACGAGCTCGTCGTAGGCGCGCCCGGAGGTGAGGTTGACGGGCGTGGACGGGCTGCTGTGGCACCCGGCATTCGCGCAGTTCGCGGTGAAGAGCGGCTGGACATCACTGGCCAGCGTGACGGCCTGCGTGGCCACCCCGAAGTATGCCGGGGCGGAGGAGCCGCCTCCTGGCGCCGGATTGGTGACGACGACAGCGGCCGCGTTCTCAGCGGGCGCCGAGGCCACCAGCGAGGCCGGGATGGAGGCCTGCAGCTCGCTCGTGTTGATGAAGGTCACCGTCACCGGGCTCCCGTTGAAGGTGACGCTCGCCCCGTCCACGAAGTCCGTGCCGCTCAACGTCAGGGTGAAGCCCGCGGCCCCGGCCACCGTGCCGCAAGGAGACAGCGAGGACACCGCGGGCACGGGGTTGTCTTCATGCACCCGCAGCGTGGGTGTGTTGCTCGTCTCGCCATTGCCGTTGCTCACCTGCACCAGGTAGTCGCCCACGGGGGTGGCGGGCAGCGACACCGTGAGCTGCGTGCTGTCACAGGTCGAGGGGGTATACGAGGCCCCATTGAAGAGGACGGTGGAGCGGCTGACGGGAGGCGAGCAGACGTAGCCCGAGCCCGTCACGGTGAGGGTGAAGGCGGTACCGGCGGTGACGCGCGTCGGGTCGAGTCCGGTGATGGTGGGGGCGCTCGAGTCGACGGCGGTGAGGGAGAGGACGTTGCTGGTGCCTCCGCCGGGGGCCGGGTTGCGCACGATGACGGGGTAGTTGCCAGGCATGGCGAGGGTAGGAATCCGGGCCGTCAGCGTGGTGGGTCCCACGTAGGTCGTCGTCACGTCGGCATCGTTGAACACCACGGTGGAGGTGGCGATGAAGTCCGTGCCGGTGAGCGTCAGGGTGAAGGGCGCGCCGTTGGTGGCCACGCTGGGGGGCGTGAGGGAGTCCAGCCGTGGCTGAGGGTTGTCCTGGCCTCCATCTCCGCCTCCCGGGGAGGGCTCCGCCGCTCCCGAGCAGATCCACCCGGCGACATCCCTCAGCGCGGCCTCATCGAGGTAGGGCCCACCCAGGGGCATCCTCCCCGGCGCGTCTGGCAGCAGCTTGAGGTAGAGGTGGCTTTGCTCGGGCCGGCCGGGAACCACGAGCTGGCGCATCGGGGCTTCGGTGGAGGTCTGGTTGACCGTGGCCTGCCACAGCTCCCGGGCGTCGCTGAACGACAGGCCCCCCAGCCCCTGCGCGTGACAGGCCGTGGTGCAGCCCGTCGGCTGCTGCCCCGAGAAATGCGCGGCGAACACCTCGTCCAACGTGCGGGGCGCGACACCTTCGCACACGGGGCTCGTGGGCTCGGGGAGGACCTCGGCGTCGCGCTGTTCGGCACAGCCAGCCATCAAGACGAGGCACAGAAGGGTTGCTATCGAGGGACCGGACGTCGAACGCATCGTCACTCCTTGACAGCAGGGATGACCTGCGTGTGCCCCCGGTGGCCACATCCACCAAGGTGTCAAAGGACTCGACATGCGTCTCACGAACGCGCTTGAGGGTGCTTTCGCCGTGTCAGTACCCACAGCCCCAGCAGTCCCAACAGCTCCAGCCGCCCACTCCCTCCCGCCGCCGAGCACCCGCCCTCGGGCTCCTCTCCCGGCTCGCCTGGGGAACGCACGGTAACGGGCACGGCCACTTCCGTTGACAGCGCGGGCTCTCCGTCGTCCGTCACCCGCACCCGCACTACGTCTTCTCCCGTGAAGCCCCCTCGCGCCTGGTAATGCACGGTACCGTCCTCCTCCACCCACGCCTCGCCATGCGAGCCGGGTCCAAGCACCTCGAAGCGGTGCCAGTCGCCAGCGTCCTCGTCCTCCACCGCCACCCGCGCCTGCCCGGCCTCTCCCTCCACCACCTCCAACATCGGTGCCGAGGCCCGGGGCGCGTGGTTGAGCCCACATGTGGGCTCGCGCGGCGCTCGGCCCGTCATGGCCTCCACCCATGGACGGAGTGCGTCCAGCCGGACGTAGATGCCTCCCTGCCCGCAGGGGGCCTCGCTCCCCTGCACACCACGCGAGGTGAGCCCCGCCAGCAGCGGACCCCAGGGGGTATGCACGGACAGAGGCCCTCCGCTGTCTCCTCGGCACGTGTCCGCGCCCTCTCCACCCGCAAGCAATTCCTTGCCACTCAGACAGCCGGAGGCCTCCTGCGCGCATGACGCGTCCACCACCGACACCTCGGCGCCTCTCAGCCGCGTGCTCCACTGCGTGCCCTCCGCGTCCGTGGCGCCCCAGCCGACGATGGTGGCCCGCGCCCCATCCCGCACTTCCCCCGCCGCGCACCCCACCGCCCACCGCCGAGGCCACGCCGCCGCGGGCTTCTCCAGCAGCACCAGCGCCGCATCCAACCCCTCGGGCGCCGCCCACACCGCGGCTACGCCCAGTCGCTCTCCGGGCGCCTCCAACTCCACAGTGTCCAGCGCCACCTCCGTGAGCCGGCCCTGGCTCACACAGTGCCGCGCCGTCAACACCCACTCTCGCTGCACCAACACCCCCGTGCAGCCCACCACGCCACCCTCGTACACGAGGGCGGCCACCTCCGGCCACGCCCCCGCCGTCACGACCTCCCCGCCGACAATGGGCTGGGAGGTCGTGGCCGGCGTGAGCGCGTATAGCAACAGGGCCGTCAGCGCTCTCATGTCACAGGTTGGTGGGCCGCTTGTCGCCCGTGGACTCCTGGTGCAGGTGCTTGCGCCACGTGCTCCAGCTATACCCTCCGGACGCGGTGGACGTGTTCAGCAGCACGTCGACGCTGCCCGCCTTTACCTGCACCACCACCGGAATGCCTCCCGAGAACGCCACGTCCATCTCGAGGCTCTCCGGGGCTCCCGCCACGAAGCCCCCCTGCGCGTCCAGGTTGCGCAGCGTGGCCAGTGACTCGCCAAAGCGGGTGGCCGAGCTGCTCGAGGGCACGTTCGCCGAGATGACATTGGCCGTGTTGTTCAGCGTGCCGTCCGCGTTCCACGGCCGCCACACGTACACCTTGCCCGCGCGCACTCCGTCCACCTTCGTGCCCGGCAGGCCGATGCCAATCTGCACGTCCGGCCCGCCATACGCGCTGCCTGCATTCGAGGCCTTCTGCTGCACCGCCACCGAGAAGCCGAACTCGTCGCCGCCGTAGCGCGTGCCTGGTCGGTACGAGCTCACGTACGTCTTGGTGCCATTCAGGTCGAAGTGGTCCAGGTACACGATTCCGCTGTCCAGCCCGTCACTGCCCGTGTAGCCGGGTGCTCCAATCGCCACGTAGTGGTCCGTATAGGTGAAGGCTCCCGAGGCCGTCAGCGTGCGGAAGGCCTGGAGCGCCTGCCCGTAGCGAGCCCCGGACTGGGAGTGCGTCACCGTGCGCAGCAGGCTCGGCGCGAAGGTGCTCCCAGCGGAATCCACCGTACACCCGTACACGTACACGGCCCCCGCGTTCCCGTTGTATCCCGGAGCGCCCACCACGAAGGTGTCCGTGTACGAGTTGCTCGAGGTGCTGCTCGCGCAGAAGTAGGGCATGACGCCGAGCGCGGTGCCGAAGTTCACGCCCGTGGCGTTGCTGGGGCTCCAGGAGAGGGAGATGAGGCTCGCGCTCCACGAGGAGGCGGGGCTGGAGGTGTCCGTGCCGCGCACGTGCGCCACCGCGCCGCCGTTGCGCGGGACGAGGAGGAGGTTGTTGGCGGCTCCCGGAGCGCCGATGAGCAGATCATGCACCGGCGTGGAGGTGGTTCCCCGGCGCACGGTGAGCTGCCCGGCGGCCAGCGCGGTGCCGAAGCGGTGCGCTCCCTTCGTGTTGAGTCCCACGTCCGCGGGATACAGCGTCATCTCGTGCTGCACGCCCTTGCGGCCCCAGGGGGCGTAGTTGTCCTCGGTGTCGCTCTTGGCCGAGTCGCTCGGGAGGGTGTTGACGAAGAGCACCTTCACCTGGCCCTTGTTCCCGTTGTACCAGGGCAGGCCCACCGCCAGGTCGGTGATGCCGTCGCCGTTGAAGTCTCCCGAGGCCAGCGCCATCGTGTCCGAGCTGTCGGGCGCCACGCCCACCGCGTAGGTGAACCAGGGCACGTAGCGCGTGGAGGGAGGGGCTTCGCTGTCATCCGTGGCCACGCCGCGGAAGAAGTACACGTACTGCTTCCAGCTCCCCGCGTCCGCGCCCGAGCTGAGGTAGTCGCGGAAGCCCACGGCGATGTCCTCGTAGCCGTCGTCGTCGTAGTCACCCGTGGCCACCGCCATGCCGAAGCCGTCATCGACCTCATGCGCGGTCAGTGCCTTGGCATACACGCGGTAGATGCTGTTGATGTCATGCACGCTCAGCTTGACGGTGGTGGCGCCCGAGTAGCTCGGCGAGCTCCACGAATAGCCCGAGCGCAGCACCACCGAACTCTCGTAGCCGGACTTCATGATGGACTTGAAGTCGAAGGGGCTGAGGCTGGAGCTGGGGGCGGACCAGTAGATGGAGCCCATCTTCGCGTAGTTCCACGGGTCCTCGAAGCCGTTGATTTGTTCCACGTAGGTGTCGCGGTCCTCCCGCTGGAACTCGTGGGGGAAGCCCAGGGCGTGCCCCATCTCGTGGAAGATGGTGCCCACCGTCGGGTCTCCATCTCCAAAGGCAATCTTCGGTGTCGGCTCGTTCTCCCCCCAGTAGTTGTAGGTGATGCCACCCGAGCCGGTCACGCTCGCCGGCCAGTCCTGGATCTTCATCTTGATGGCTCGCTCGGAGCCCTCGGCCACCTCCACCATGTTCAGCGGGGTGTGCGTGTTGAAGTAGTCCTGGACGGTGCGCACCCGGCTCACGCCCGTGGCGTTCAAGTCATGGTTGAACCAGGGGAGGCGCCCGTTCGGGAACCACACGTCCGAGAAGGCCACCCCGCGCTCACGCGCGTCCTGGAGCGCCTCCACCGGCCCCATCACCACATCGTCTCCCACGAAGACGTACCCTTCCTTCACGGAGTAGGGCACCTGTGTCAGCCCCACCGCCGTGCGCAGCGGCAGGTAGCCCTCGGCGACGCCCTCCCACGCGTTCATCGGTACGAGCGGTGGCTTCTCCTCCTCCCTCCGCGCCTCGACCTGCTCCACCAGGTCCACCGCTTCCAACCCCACTTCCGCTCGGCTCTCCCCAGGCCCCTCCTCCCCGACACCACATCCTCCCAGCAATCCCGCCAGCAGCGACACCGGCCAGAGCTTCCTCATGTCGTCGTCCCCTGTTTTGCGCCCCCTGCTCAGAGTCGAGACCTCCATGACTTCAAAGTGGGAGCTGGATAGTTGGTAATCATGGGTGTTTACCGTAAAATCGTTATTTTGTCGATAGGTTGTAATCGTGGTTCGTGCGCCGAGGCGTGAATTCCGGGTCCAGCCGGTTGTGGAGCGGCGTATCCATCGGCTAAAAACAGGAAAAATTTGCTTTTTGGCTTTTCCTGGAGACGGATGTGAGCGGTTTCGAGAAGACGCGGGGGCTGTTCATCGCGACGTGCCTCGCCGGGGCGGGGCTCGCCGGGTGCGGCCCTGCCTCGGAGCAGGAGCTCGCCTTCGAAGCCACGGGCACCTCCCAGCAGGCCCTCACCGAGGGGGCTCCGCTGACGACGCATGACGCGAGCTGCCTCACGCTGCAGGACCAGAACACCTGGAGCACCTATGCCTCGTACATGACGCCGGTGGGCTCCGCGCTTGGCCTGTCGAGCATCCTGCAGGATCTCAACCGTGCCGGCCCCATGCTCACCGCCAGCACGCACCCGCCAGCCGTGGGCTACAAGGGGGGCTTTCGCTGGAACGACGGCGACATGGCCACCACGGACTGGGTGCCCCAGGGCCTCACCGCGGGCGTGTCCGGCTCCACCAATGTCGCCATCGTCTCCTGGCACTACGCGCCCACCACCGCTCCGGAGAAGGGCGTGCGCATCTCGGTGGCGGACATCTCGGACATGTCCCTGAGCGCGGTGAACTACCGCCACATCCTCCTGGTGCGCCCCACCAGCTCAGGCAACTTCACCGTCGTCCCCGAGCACGGCGGCGGCCTCGCCTGGTATGGCAACTACCTCTACATGGCCGACACCTCCGACGGCATGCGCGTGTTCGACCTCACGCAGATCCGCAAGGTGAGCACCAGCAGCACGTGTGGCACGGCGATCGGCAAGGTCGGCTCGGAATGGTGTGCCTATGGGTACAAGTACGTGCTGCCGCAGGTGAGCGCCTACGTGGTGCCCTCGTCCATCGCCAGTCCCTGCCGCCCCAAGTTCTCGTTCCTCGGGAAGGACACTCGCGGCACCACGGACGTGGTGCTCTCGGGCGAGTACTGCAACCACACCGGTACGGGGTGCCCCTATGACGGCTCCTCGCCGGGGCTCGGCGGGCGGCTCTACCGCTGGCCGGTGGACTCCTCCTCGTACCGGCTCAAGACGGTGGGCGGCCTGGTGTCGCCCGAGCGCGCCTACATCATGAACGAGCCGAACGTGCAGGGCGTGGCCCCCATCATGACCACGACCTCGACGAGCTCGTACTGGCTGAGCTCGACGCGCTACGGCGGCGCGCTCTTCAAGGTGTCCACGAGCGCTTCGCGCACGGCGTACCTGTCCGGCAGCAGCCAGTGGGCGAAGATGCCCGAGGGCATGCACGCCACCGCCAGCGGCACCAACCTGTGGACGGTCACCGAGGGTGTCAGTGGCGTCACCAACCCGGCGAGCGGTGGACGCGTGGTCTTCTACGCGAATCAGGCCTCGCTGGACTGAAGTGGAAGTGTCCCCGGTGGGACTCGAACCCGTGGAGGAGGGGAGTGGCCGCGCCGTTCTTTCGGGTTGGACGTCCTCGCTCGTGGAAATCCGTTGGGGACTTTTTCTGACGGGCTGGGTAGCTCGCACTCACGGGGTGATGGCATCCTCACTCGAAGCATGCCACGGCCTCCCTGCTCCCTGTCTTCCCGCGCGGGACTCCTCCTCCTCGCCATGCTCCTGCCAGGACTGGCGAGCGCCACCTCTCCCGACGCGACCTCCTCCCCGCTTCGTGCTTCCTCCCGCAACCGGCGGTTCATCCTCGAGGTCGACGCGGAGTCCGTGACGGAGAAGCCTCCTTCGACGCGGACGACCCCTGGCCCGGACGGTGGCTCCGTCGAGGTCACTTCCCGCGCCGACGAGGAGTTCCAGGTCGTTACCACGCGCACCCGCGATGCCAAGGGACACCTCGTGGCCCTCTCGCTGGAGGTCTCTCCGAGTGAACCGGACCATGCGGAGCTGCGCCTGCTGAATGCTCGTGCTCGAAAAGGAGCTCCTCCTCTCTGGAAGGCCGAGCTCGATTTCATCCCCGGGCTCGTCCTCGTCGCGGACACCGGCCGGTACGTCGCCATCCTCGGCTACCGGAACGCGCCCGGCCGCGGCCCCTCCGATGTCGTCCTCTTCGGGCCAGGCGGCAAGGTGCTCTGGCGGCGCTCCGTGAACGACTTCCTCTCGAAGGAGGAGCGCGCTCGTCTCCCTCCAGACGCCCCGGAGATCATGTTCGGTGGTTTCGGTCTCCCGGAACACCACTTCGATGAACGGCGTGGACACCTCGTCCTCCGATTCCTCGCCGACGGCTTCGCCGACCAGGGGGGAACCCGCCTGGAAAAGCGCCTCGCGCTCGACACGGGAAAGGTACAGCCATGAACTCCTTCCGCCTCGTGGCCTCCCTCCTGGTGCTGCTGCTCGGAGCCACCTCCGTGGCCTCGACGCGGTCCGACCCGAACCACGCTGTCCAGGGACGAGTCTTCGATGCCGCTGGCCACCCTGTCCCCGGGCTCACGGTCTACCTCCTCCCGAGCAATATCGCCCTCGAGGGACTCCACAGCGCCGCCCTCAACTTGACGCTGGGCACCCGTTTCCTCGGTGTGGCGAAGACGGATGCCGAGGGGCGCTTCAACATGGACTGGCTCATCCGGTTGCCACCCGATGCCCCTCCGTTGCCTCCAGATGCTGGAGGCGTTCCTCCTGGGACCTATCAACTCTGCGTCACCTCATCGATCAGCCCCACCCGAGTGTCACGGCAGATCTTCATGCGCGTGGAGGTGGGCTCCGCGGGTATCCGAGGTCTGGAGCTGCGCTTCCCTTCCTCGGGGCCCGTCATCACCGGCAGGGTGGTGGACCGCTCCGGTGTGCCCGTCGCGGGGGCCAGCGTGGCGGTCGTGCCCCGTCGTCTGGGGGGTGCTTCGTCGCTGGAGCTTCGGGAGCGCGCGGGGCCGTCCTACGAGAGGACGGACGAGCAGGGTCGGTACGAGCTGGAGAACCTCGATCCCGGAGCGCAGATCGTCGTCGTCTGGAAGGAGGGCTATGAGCAGGTGGCGCCCGTCGAGGCCGAGCCGGGCACGCAGGCTCCGGACATCGTCCTCGAGCCCCGTGAGATGCTTCGAGGGCGCGTCTTCAACGTGGACGGACGCCCCGCCGACGACTTCTGGGTGACGATCGATACGGTGACATTGCTCTTCAGCGGGGGCCGCTACGCCCTGCCCATCTCGTCCACCGAAACGCTCACGCTGCGCATCGATGTACCAGGGAATGTCTCGAAATGGCTCTCGGTACCGGTGCGCGAGGGGGAGGACGCCACCGCGCCGGATGTCCACATGTCGCGAGGTCGCACCGTGTCCGTGAAGCTCGAGGACGCTCGGAGCGGGGCTCCAGTGACGGACGCGACCTTCACCCTCGATACTCCTTCGGGGCGGACGACGCAGGTTCGGCACGGTTCGAGCGACAAGAGCCCTCCGGGGATCCATGCAATCGACGGCTTGTCGGATGATGACGTGGTGCTGAAGGTGACGAGCAAGGGCTATGCCCCGCTTTCCATCAAGGTGCCTCGGGGCAGCACCGAGGTGGTGGGGCGGCTCGAGCGTGGCGTGGTGCTCGAGGGTGCTATCACCGATGGCAAGGGGCAACCGCTCGAGGGAGCCCTGCTCATGGTCCGACAGCGCCGACGCCCGGAGCAGCTCATCCGCTCGGACGGGCGAGGCCACTTCATGCTCGCGGGGCTGGAGCCAGGGGCCGCGCGGCTCCGGGTCGGTTTCGGGGGCAGCAACTCGCTCCAGCCGCTCCAGATCTTCGCCACCGAGGAACTGGAGCTACCGCCCACGGGCACCGTCAGGGTCGACATCCGCTTTACTCCGAGGGCTCCCTCGGCACCTCCTCCCTGAGGGCGTCCAGAACACCAGGGCCGGAAACCCCTGTGTTTTCAGTGGCTTCCGGCCCTGATTGAATCGCCAGGCATCTGCCGCAGGGAAGCCAGGACCCAGGGAACATCATTCCCTTGGTGCTCGATGGATCCTTCACAGCGGAGGGAATTCCCTTGAGGATGAACATCCTTTTGCCCTCCGAAACCTCGTCATCGCAGCGGGATGCCGCGCTCAACGTCCTCAAGGAAGCCGTCGACATCTTCGACTTCCACGGTTGAGGCCATTGCCTGGCGGGGAGTGGGGCTCTGTCGCCAAGCTCCTTCAGCCCCGGTCTACCTGCGTCCGCAGAATGCGAGCGTGGGTGCTCCCTTTTCTCAGGCCGCTCACGGCGCCCGCAGGATGCTGGTGAAGGCCGCGGAGTTCTCCAAGGGAAAGTCGGCGCGCAGTGGCTGTCAGCCCTGGTCTATCGAGCCTGGTCGGATGGCACGCACGGTTCATGAAGTAGGCGCCGCCCGGAGCGAGCACGCCCGGAGGCCGTGTCACCTGGGACTCCGCCGTGCGGAACCGGATGGGGAAGGCCGCCACCGTGCGGGTGCCCAGCACGCGGAATTCCCGGACGGTGAGCTTACCCCAGGTGGCCGAAGTACGTTGGGGCGGAGGGGCCGCTGCCTGGCGCCAGATTGGTGACGACGACAGCGGCCGCGTTCTCCGCGGGCGCCGAGGCCTAGTCGCCCCAGTTGATCACCCGCACCATGCGCACGAAGTCCCGGTCATCGTTGATGGATGCGACGACGTAGCCCGCAGACTCGCCGCCCCATAGGTTCGAGTGCCAGTAGCCCACGTAGAACCGCTCGTCCTCGCTGGAGAACTCCGAGAGGTAGGCCACCGCACCAGCCACCTCTGCCTGGGATGGCGTCCCGTAGTAGTTGCGGCCCGAGAGCACCTGCTCGAGCTCCGCGGGGGTGATAGGCGAGAACCAGAACAGATCCTCATAGCCCTGGGCGAGGACGTAGCCATAGCCATACAGCATGCTGTCGTTGTTGACCGGGGCCTGGCTCATCATATAGCCCTCGGCGATGTTGGCGGCGCTGGCCAGCGGACCGCTCGCGCCAAACAGTTGCGAGGCGGGGGTCGTCACCTTCTGGAGATCCAACTGGTCGGCCCCCATCCCGTTGTTCAGCTCATGGAAGTCCGCTAGGAAATCCTGCGCCGATGCGTCGATGCCCGCGAGGAAGGTGGGGCTCGCCAGCTTCGTGCCCAGGTACGTGTGCTCATTCGCGTCCACCATCCAGTCGTCGGTCCAGAACGAGTCGAGCGCATTGCTCATCTCCGAGCGGTTGACGGTCGTACCACTTGGGCTGGTGGAGGTGCGCGCGGTGGCAATCTTCGCCTCGAACGCGGGGACGGAGGTGCTGGTGCCGGCCAGCGCGGCAGGGGCCACCAGCAGCGCGGCGCCCGTCAGGATCGACTTCAGGGAGAGAGATGACATGGCTACCTTGAGACCGGGCCCGGAGGCTCGGGTGGGGGATGGGAATCGTCTGCTTAATACAGCTCTAGTGGGATTTTCCAGAAAACCAGATGGATAATCTGGACTTGATGTAGTTCGCGCTCACGAGGTGATGGCATCCTCACTCGAAGCATGCTGCGGCCTCCCTTTTCCCTGTCTTTCCGCGCGGGACTCCTCGTCCTCGCCATGCTTCTGCCAGGACTGGCGAGCGCCACCTCTCCCGACGCGATCTCCTCCGCTCGGACGGGCAAGGTCACTTCACGCTCGGGGGGTTGGATCCTGGGGCCGCGCGACTCCGGGTCGGCCTTGGAGGAAGCAACTCGCTCCAGCCGCTCCAGGTCTTCGTCTCCGAGGAACTGGAGCTACCGCCCACGGGCTCCGTCCGAGTGGACATCCGCTTTACTCCGAGGGCTCCCTCGGCACCTCCTCCCTGAGGGCGTCCAGAACACCAAGGCCGGAAACTCCTGTGTTTTCAGTGGCTTCCGGCCCTGATTGAAGCGTCCCCGGCGGGATTCAAATTCGTGGATATGTTTAGAAACGAGAGAATCACGCGTGCTAGGTTCCGCGGCCATGCGAACCTCTCTCCGACTCTCTTCTCTCCTACTTGCCTCCTCCGTCGCTGTCGGCTGCCTCGGCGCCGAGACGGACGCAGACACCCTCCAGGCCATCGAACAGGAGGCCACGGATCCCTCGTTCCGCGTCTACAACGTCGTCGAGGCCGTGCTCCCGGCCGCCAACTACGACGGTGTCGCCGGCGACGAATGTCTCGCCCTCCTGAACCCCGAGCACCGTCTCCGCAAGATCATCCTCGTCGAGCCCGCTGGCGTCGACGGCTCCTGCGCGCTCACCGCCTACACCGCCGGCACCGCCTTCAGCTTCACCTGGGGCGACACCTCCGTCTACCAGGGCTCGT
>QKJM01000757.1 GCA_003249315.1 Archangium sp. | reverse complement strand
CAGTCTCTCCGTGGCCGCATCTCCCAGTCGGTCCTCCTCCTCGGCGCGGCGCTTGGCGTGACGCTGACATCCGGCTGTGCCACCACGCAGATAGCCGACGGTGCCAAGGTCGCCGTCGCGCAGAAGGAGGAAGCCATGAACCTCAGCAATGCAGTGGTCGAGGTGGTTGTCTTCAAGCTCAAGCCCGGCGTGGCCCCCGAGGCCTTCCAGGAGGCCGCCACGAAGGTGAATGCGCTGGTGAGCGCTCGCCAGGGCTTCCTGAAGCGGCAGCTGCTCAACGGCGCGGAGCAGGGCCAGTATGTCGACGTGGTGCACTGGGCCTGCATGGAGGACGCGATGTCAGCGGCCGAGGCCATCATGGCCACGGAGAGCGGTGGCGCCTTCGTGTCTATGATTGACGAGAACTCCATGCAGATGATGCACCTGCAGGACGTGCCGCTGACGGTCACTGGTAACTGAGGTCATTTCCCGCCGGGCGCATCCACATGAAGGGAGTGCCCGGCGGGTAGCAACTCGAGCAGATGACGGCCTTCGCGCCGCGAGCAGGTCCGCACCGTGGCGGAGTGAGGCCCCCAGGCCGCGCTCAGCGGCCCAGCACCTGGGCCAGCGCCTCCACGCCGCGCAGCACCACGTCGGGCGGCGAGCAGGTGAAGCAGAGGCGGATGTGGTGGGGGAAGGGTCCGAAGCTCGGCCCCGGTGCCACCAGCAGGTTGCGCTCCACGCACCGCTCCAACAACCCGGGCAGCCCGCGGTCGTCCAGGCTCGCGGACACGTCCAGGAAGAGGAAGGTGCTGCCCTCGGGCGAGGGCACGCCCAGCCTCGCCGCCGCCTTCGCCCCCACCTCGCGGTAGAGCGCCGCCGCCTCCGCCGCCCATGCGTCCCCCGGTCCTTCCAGCGCCCGCTGCCCCGCGAGCTGCGCCGCCGTGGGCGCGCTGTAGAAGCTGTGCGTGCTCACCTTGCGAAGCTGCGCCACCGCCTCCGCCGGCCCCACCACGTAGCCACACCGGTTGCCCGCCATCCCGAAGGCCTTGCTGAACGAGTACGCGGAGAGCGTCCGCTCCGGCGCCAGCGCCCGCGCGTACACGTGCTCGCCCTCGTAGGCATAGCCCTCGTACACCTCGTCCGAGAGCAGCCACAGCCCCTCGCGCCGCGCCAGCTCCGCCAGTGCCTCCATCCACGCGCGCGGCAACACCCGCCCGGTGGGGTTGTTGGGCGTGTTGAGGTACAGCGCCACGCTGCGCTCCGTGAGGCGCTCGCGCACCGCCTCCACCAGCGCCTCCGGGCCGTCGCAGTCGAGGAAGGGCACCGGCACCGGCCGGCCGTTCACCGCGGTGACGATGCCGGCAATCAACGGCCAGTAGGGCGCCAGCAGCAGCACCTCCTCGCCCGGCGCCACCAGCGCCCCCATCACCGCCCCCAGCGCTCCCGTGCCCCCCGTGGCGACGAGCACCTCCTCGCGCTCCGTGGGCACTCCCGTGCGCGCCCTCACCCGCTCCACGATGGTGTCCAACAGCCCCGGCAGACCCTGCACCGGCGCGTAGCGGTGCATCCCCGGATGCTCCGCCACCCGGAAGTCCTCCATCCGGCAGCCCTCGGGTGGCTCCATCCACGTGTCCCCCACGTGCAGCGGGTACACCTCCCCCGCCTTGCGCGACAGCCGCTCCGCGAGCGTGGAGTACACCGAGGCAGACATGCCCGAGACCGAGGGTGCATAGGTGGGGTGACGCGGCATTCAATCCTCCAGAGGGGGAACCCCCAAGGCTAGCAGCCCCACGCCCTCCGCGCGCCAGGCCACCGCTCCCCTGCCTCCTTCCAGTCCCGGCGACGCTCCCCCGCCCCGTGACTGACCAGTTGTGGACGCTCGCCCTCGCGCCCCACCTTCTCCGGAGGAGGGGACGGTTTCCGAGTCAACACCCCGCAGGAGGACAGGACGCCATGCACCGAACGCGAGAGATACCCCGGGAGGGGTGGGCCAACTACCTCTCCCTGCTGAGCAGCATCGAGAGGGAGCACACGGTCCGCATCCAGGCCGAGAGCCTGGAGCTGGGCGAGCAGACCATGGCCGACCATCTGCCTCTGGTGGACATCATCCTCGACGAGAAGGGCAGCGACCAGGGCGCCATCGAAATCACCGTGGGCCGGCCGGGCGAGGAAATCACCCACCGCATCTTCCACCCGGAGAAGGTGTACGCCGAGGAGAGCGAGAGCGGAGAGCTCGAGTGCCTGGACATCGAGGACGAGGAGCACGTGAAGACGCTCATCTACTTCGAGCCACTGGTGCTGCTCGAGCAGGAGACGGCACAGCCGTAGGGACCGGCCGCGGTCCATCCATCCCCTG
This sequence comes from Archangium sp., assembly GCA_003249315.1. Lineage (GTDB taxonomy): Bacteria > Myxococcota > Myxococcia > Myxococcales > Myxococcaceae > QKJM01. The sequence continues at coordinate 1,256 of QKJM01000757.1, read as the reverse complement.
AAAGACGCCTCCTCCAACACCCGTAAGCCGCGACTCGAGCAGCTCGCGCTGGGGAGGAGGGCGCGACCCGGGCATCGCAGTATAAAGGAGGCCCAGGGGAGAGGGATGACGCTGGAGACGCTGCTCATGCAGGTGTGGCCCCACGTGGCGGCGGTGCTGACGGTGGTGGCCAACCTCCTGGCCAGCGCCCACGCGGTGCTGCGCAAGCGGGACGTGCGCGCCGCGGTGGCATGGGTGGGGCTGGTGTGGCTCGTCCCTCTGGTGGGGGTGGTGCTGTACCTGCTGCTGGGCATCAACCGCATCCGCCGCCGGGCCCGCGCGCTCCCGCTGCGCCAGGAGCACGGGCAGTTCCCCCCCACCCCCAACGCCCTCCCCTGCACGCCAGAGGTGCTGGAGGTCATCGTCCCCGAGGCGGCGCACCTCGCCTCCCAGGTGCGCCTGGTGGATGCGGTGGTCAACCCCCGCCCGCTGCTGCCCGGCAACCGGCTCGTCCCCCTGGAAGCTGGCTCGGACGCCTACCCCGCCATGCTGGAGGCCATCGAGCAGGCGCGCACCTCCCTCTCCCTGTGCAGCTACATCTTCGACAACGACGAGGCCGGCCGGCGCTTCGCGGAGGCGCTCGCCCGGGCGGTGGAGCGCGGGGTGCAGGTGCGCGTCCTCATCGACGCGCTGGGCTCGCGCTATGACTGGCCCCCCATCACCGGCCGCCTGCGCCGCGCAGGGGTGCGGGTGGCCCGCTTCCTCCCCACCCTCATGCCCGCGCGCCTGCCCTTCATGAACCTGCGCAACCACCGCAAGCTGCTGGTGGTGGACGGGCGCGTGGGCTTCACCGGGGGGATGAACATCCGCAAGCACTTCCTCCCCGGCCACGACTGCGCGAACGACCTGCACTTCCGCGTGGAGGGTCCGGTGGTGGGCCAGCTCCAGGAGACCTTCGCCGAGGACTGGGCCTTCACCACCGGGGAGCGCCTGTACGGAGAGGAGTGGTTCCCCCGGCTGCAGCCGGTGGGGAGGGTACTGGCCCGAGGCATCCCCGACGGCCCGGACGAGGACTTCGAGACCCTCCGCTGGACGATGCTGGGGGCGCTGGCCAGCGCGCGCGGCTCGGTGCGCATCGTCACGCCCTACTTCCTCCCGGACTCAGCGCTCATCACCGCCCTCACCGTGGCCGCGATGCGGGGCGTGCGGGTGGAGGTGGTGCTGCCCGAGCGCGGCAACCTCCCGGTGGTGCAGTGGGCCGCCACCGCGCAGCTCTG